>CBFGIH010000122.1:0-5378 GCA_965648775.1 Caldifarciminota bacterium
CCGCGCAATTCCCGGCGCCGCGCCGCCAGGGTTGAAGGATCATTCAGGCCGGTCAGCTGGATGATGATCCGCTCAATCTCTTTTGGCAAGGCGAGCATGAAGGAAGTATATTCCTGGTCGGTATTTTTTCAAGTGAATCCCGATGGCTTGTCTTTCGGCCAATTCCGATTATAATCAACGCAGGCGCGCGGAGCTAAGGCATGATGAAATTGACTCCCAGTTTTTACCGGATCGTGGGACTGTCCGCGATCTTGATTGCGGTTCTCGGCGTCGTTTTTTTCCTGGTGCTGATTCCCCTGGTGGCGGGCCGGGATTCCAGAACGGCCGGTTTACTGCTGCTGGCCGGGATCGCTGCTTTCGGCCTGGCCGTGCTCGTCCTACCGGTCCTCTTCCTGTATATCTTCCTGAAAAAGCCCAAAAACGGTCCGTGATCGGACCAGGACATCAGATAATCAGAACATCCGACCGCCAGAATTCAGAAGATCGGATAAATACAACGAACGGATAAAGGATCAGCGAGCATTGATCTAAGCATCTGAATGCCAACGCGCTGATAACCGGATATCCTGATATGTTATATGGCGGTAATCCGGGCTCCCGCCGTTTGGAACAGGTCCCGGGTGTGATCGTCGGAAGACAGATAAATGACCTGGTGTCCTCGTGCACTGAACTGCTTCAGCAGGGAAACCATGGCTTGACGCCGCGGCCAGTCTGCAAAGATGAGCGCGTCATCAAGAATCAGAAATGTGCCGCCGGGGTAGATTTTGTTCAGGGCGGCAAGCCGAAAACACAAAAGCAGCTGGTCGCGGGTTCCCGAGCTTAATTTCTCGACATCAAATTCCCGGCCGGCGTCATCGGTCACCGTCAGATACCGGTCGTGGACCTGCACCGACCGATAACGACCGGTCGCCAGGCGAAAGTATTCGTCGAGGCCGTTTGGCCCCGTGATGATGCCGGCGATGAAGTCATCGAGTTCGCGGCTGAGCGTGGTCAGGACTTCCTCGATCTTGACCGCCGCCTTTTTTTCAAGTTCCAGATCGGCCAACTCCCGCTCGAGGCGGTTCAGCTCCTGCCAGGCGGCGCGGTAATCGTCAACGCCGTGTATTTCCCGGCGGCTGGCTTCGAAAATCTCAATGCGCTGCTGAAGATCACTCTGTTCCCGCCGTTTTTTTTCCAATTGGGCAGCGACCGCCGGCTCGCGTTTGAGGTCCACGGCGGTCAGCGGTTCCGGAACCGCCCGGTCGGCGATCAGGTCCGGCCAGCGGTTTTCGTTTTCTTCCCTGAGCAGGGTCTGGATTTGCGTGCGGATCACCTGTTGCTCATCCAGGCGTCGTCTTTTTTCGGCGATTTTTTTCTGAAGCTCTGCCAGTTCGGGCAGGCCGGTTTTATTTCGCAGGTCGTTGATTTCCTCGGCCAACCGGTCTGGCAGCCGGTCGTCGGCCAGGGATGATAGGATTTTCTGTTTTTCTTCGAGAACGGCCTCGAGGCGCACCCTTTCCAGTCTCACTTTTTCGATGCGGTCTTTGAGGTCATTAAAATCTTTCAGATCGGGAAACAACACCCGCGCTCTTTCCAGCACCAATTCATCCTTGAGCCGGGCGCGGTAGCCGGCGGATTTTTTATACTGCACGACCGCGAGGGCGAGGATGCTGGCGCCGAAAAGCGCCAGGGGCAGCAGCAGGGGAAGGCGGAACCGGAAACATAGGATCAGACCCAGCATGCCCAACAAAAACAGCAGGATGGGCACGAACATGGTCGGCGCCGGCGGGGGCATCGTGGGTGCCAGTTGATTTTCCAGGCCACTGCGCTTGATAATCTCCTCCTGCTTCTTCAATTCCGCCAGCTCTTTTTCTATCCGGGCCTGTTCCTCTCGGCTTGATTGCAGGTTATGATCAATGCCCTGGCGCGATTTCTTTTCTGTCTCCAGCGCCTGCCAGGCGGCCAGATACGATTCATCATAGCGCTGAAGATCGGCCAGGGCGTTTTTGTTGGCCCGGTAATTTTCGAACAGTTCCTTGAGGGCCTTGTACTCCTGATACTTTTTCCCATCCTGAAGCTGCTTTAATTCCTGCTCGAGCGCCGCACATTCCTGAGCGAGTTGTTTGGTGCGCTGCCGGATCTCGTCAATTTTTTCCATCTGCGTGAAATAAGAAACGAGCGCTTGCCGTCGTTCCTGGCGGCTGGTCACCAGCGGCTTCTTGGCTGAGGTCCAATCTTTTTCCTTGGCCTGGATGCCGGTTCGTTCATAAATTTTTTTAATGATGTAAGCGTAAGTCATGCCCGCCCGGCTCTGGCTGAGTGCGATTTTGATGCCTTCCCAGAAGTTCTGGCCGTCTCGGGCATAAAGATCGGATTCGGATGCCGGGACGTAATGCAGGCTGCAGATTTCCGCGGCCGGGAGCAAGCCGGCGGCCTTTTTGTCCGCGGCGGAAAAAACGGCGCCGTCGTGTTCCAATTCCAACAAAAGATCAGCAGCTTTGCCGTAGCGGAGCAGTTTTAAATTTCTTTTCAGCAGGGCGTAGGCCAGGACTTCGACCAGCGCGGTCTTGCCCGATTCATTACCGCCGTAGATTAATTCCCAGGTACCCGGCGAGAAATCAAAATCACGCACCGGACCGTAATTACGCAGCCGCAGGCGGTGAATTTTCATTCGGCAAGCTCGCTGAAGATCGGAAAAACCAGTTCGTACATTTTGTATTTTAAGTTGGGTTCGAGCTCGGCGGTGCGGACGATGAATTTCCCGACGAGGGGGTGGCGGATGATCTGGTCCCAGGATTTGATGTCGGTTTCCACCAGGCAGGCGGTGAAACGGGAAGCGTGCCGAAGCCGGATTTCCTCGACCTGCTTGAGAAACGGGCCGTCCGGTTCAGCGGTAAAACCGCGGATGATGACCTGGGGCATGAGCCGGCGGCCGTCCACGCGCGCCAGGTGCTCCTCGGCTGCCTTCAACACCGCTGTTTCTTTGCCGGGAAAAACATATAATTCTTTGCGCTGCCAGATCGGCGCTGGTTCAATGACGAACGGTTTGACGATCAATTTCTGCTCATTGATGTCGAGCCGATAATACACCCGCGGTGTCTGGCAGTCCGTATCCAGCGCCACCGCCGACCCAGGATTGACAACCATGGTCTGGCGGTAAGCCCGGGCGAACGAGCGCGTGTGAATGTGGCCCAAGCCGACGTAGCGGGCCAGGTTTTCAAGCTGGGCGGGGAAAATGGGAAGGTAACGCGCGGCGTCATCATCGGCGACGTACCGGATTAGCTCCCGGTCATAGAGGGTACCGTGGATGATCAGAATATCAATTTTG
Source organism: Caldifarciminota bacterium (assembly GCA_965648775.1). GTDB lineage: Bacteria > Hydrothermota > Tepidihabitantia > SM23-42 > JAOAFX01 > CBFGIH01. The sequence goes on from CBFGIH010000122.1 coordinate 3,308, forward strand.
TTCGGCAGGCCGCGGATTAATTCGGAAAAATCAGTTGTCTGGTAGGGCACGCCGACGATAATTAATCCGTTTTCCTCCACGAGCTGGAACGGTTGTTGATGGAGCTGCACGACATTGACGCCGTAATCATAATTGGCGCGGTAGGAGTTCTGGTCATGGTTGCCGGGCAGAAGATAAAACCGGGTCTCGACCGAGTCCAGGATTTTTTTCACCACCGGCCGCATGGTGGCCGCGTCCGCGTCGGAATCAAAAAAATCGCCCGCGACGATCACGGCGCGGGCCTGGTTTTGCTGCGCCTGGTGAACGAGCCACTTAAGAACCGTCAGACCCGGCGCGCGGTCTGGTTTCAGGTGCAGGTCAGCGGTATGCATTATCACCATGGCCGCCCCCGGTGCCGATAGTAATCATCGATGATAATTCGGTGGTCGAACGCAATCCGGTCCGGCAGACGGGAGCGCGTAAAAACCGCCGCCTCGCGGGCGTCGTCCGCGGCCCGGATTTTACCCCGGCCGCGGGCCGTGAAGACCACACTGAGGGTGTGAAACCTTGGATCGCGGTCTGGTCGGGAATAGACGTGGAACTGCCGCAGGGCTGTGATGCGCAGGCTCGTTTCTTCGCGGGCTTCGCGCCGCGCTGCCTGCTCGGCGGATTCGCCGTAATCGATGAAACCGCCGGGCAGGGCCCAGCCGTAAGGAGGATTCTTGCGTTTGATGAGCACGATGCCCCGGCGGCAGCGGATGATGATGTCAACCGTGGGCAGGGGATGGCGATATTTCATCGACGAATTATAGGGGATTTGTTTCGATAAATCAAGAGCGAAAAAAACATTCGGGTGCGATCATCGCGCGCCCGGTGATTTTCCGCCAAGGTATCTTGACCTGGCCAGAAAAATGGCTATGATTAGACGAAACGGAGTTTACCATGAATCAATTCCTGAAACAAATCATCAACAATTTGAAACTTAAAAAAGTTGACTACGGCGATGTGCGGTTGGTTGAGCAGGAAAACGAAGCCATCGTGCTAAAAAATGGTGTCATTGAAGCCATTACGCATTCTTCCAATTGCGGCTTCGGCGTCCGCGTAATCAAGGACTCGGCCTGGGGATTTTCTTCTTCAAATCAGCTCAAGAAGACAGCGGCGGAAAGAGTGGTTCGGGATGCTCTATCCATTGCCCGCGCCTCGGCCCGGGTCAAGGGCGATCCGGTTGCACTGGCGCCGCAGCAACCGCAGCGCGGGACTTATGAGACGCCCCTGAAGATTGATCCGCTGGCCGTATCCCTGAGCGATAAACTGGATTTGCTTTCGGCCTGCGACCGGAACCTGCGCCGGAATCCCAAAGTCCGTCTCAGCATGGCCTTTATGAACATCGTCCGGATCAAGATTCACTTTGCTTCGACCGAGGGTTCATGGCTTGAGCAATGCCGCACTTACTGCGGTGGCGGCATCAAGGCCTATGCGTTCGACGCCGGAGAAATGCAGGTTCGAACCTACGATGATTACGGCCAGGCCGGCTATGAATTCATCCAGGCCCTGGAATTGGTCCGGGAATCAGACCGGGTGGCCGAGGAGGCAGCGATGCTGCTTGCCTGCCGACCCTGCCCGTCGGAAAAGACCACCCTGGTTCTGGACCGCAGCCAGATGGTCCTGCAGGTGCACGAGTCCTGCGGCCATCCGACCGAACTGGATCGGGTCCTGGGCACCGAGGCATCTTACGCCGGTACCAGTTTTATGACCGTGGATAAACTGGGATCCCTGCAGTACGGTTCTCCCCTGGTGAATATCGTCGCGGACGCGACTGTTCCGGGCGGCCTCGGCACCTTTGGTTGGGATGATGAAGGCGTTCCCGCCCAGCGCGTCTACCTGATTAAGGAGGGACGCTTTGTCGGTTATCAGAGCTCGCGGGAAACCGCGCCCGTGGTGCGGGGAAATTCCTCTGGCGCGATGCGGGCCGACGGCTGGAACCGGATACCGCTCATCCGAATGACGAATATCAACCTGGTGCCGGGAACATGGACCCTGGAGGGCATGATCGCAGATACGAAAAACGGCATCTACATGACCACCAACAAGT
>CBFGIH010000123.1:0-5372 GCA_965648775.1 Caldifarciminota bacterium
CTTACTTTGGCAATCACCCCGCGGGGCCGGGCCAAAGAATTGAAATCAGCGCGGGCGGCCTCATAAGTTGAGCGGTAACGGAGCGCCGCACCGGCCTGACACCGGAAGCCGGGACCAGACAGGATCTGGTTTAGGTCCGGGCAAACATCCGCGACGGCAATACTGAATACCTCTGGAAGATATTTTTTTAGGCCCATATCATCGGGGCAAAAGCCACTGGCCGGTTGCGAGGTTGATGATTAAATCGTTATCCGGCGGTTCCAGATCCCGGCTCAAGCCCTGCAAAAGGGAGTATCGGGAACCAAGCAGCAAACCGGTAAGACAACCAAAACGCTCGGGATCAATTGTATGCGCGGCGGAGTTTTCATCGCCGGCATAGTGGGACAGGATCAGATCCGCAACCATGGGCGCCAGCACCTGACGGCTATTATCGGGTATGCGGTATTTTATTAATTGCCGGTCACCGGCTTTAATCAATCCCTGGCGCGTGAAATTTCGCGCGTAATCCAGCAGACCTGATGGCCGCGAAGGAATGGCCGAAATGTGGCGGGAGAGAATGAGCATGCTCTGGTTCGATCCGATTTCAATCCGGCGGTACGGCAGGGGATAGGTAACCAGGGATCCAGTTTCAATATCAAACAGAAAACGTCCCTCGGACCGGTAGATCCGGGCGATATCCTGCGCATGAAAGTGGCCCGTGAAAACAACCCGCACTCCGTATTCAATCAAAAGTGATTGGAGCCGGTTATGATCCGCGACTAAATATTCGGGGAACTGTCGTTGCTGGCCGGGAAAATGCTCAATGAGGCCGTGATGCATGAAAACAATAACGGGCCGGCGGCGTTGCCGGGCCTGTTCGAGGATTCCGGTTAGCCAGGCGATGGTTTCCTCCGGCAGGCGGCCTCCAACCAGATGAGGCCGGCCTGGTTGATTTTTGAGATATTGGTTGGCGTCAAGCCCGACGAGCCAGAGGCCCGGTATCGGTTCCGCGGCATAGCTTAGCGAAGCCGTGTCCCGCGCAAACGCCGAACCATACCCGAAATCCGCGTAGCGGCCGGCAAATTCCGGGGCAGAAATCGAAGGAATTGATTCGCAGTGGTCGCCGCGATAACGAGCCGCTTCGGGATTAGCGATATCGTGGTTGCCCGGGATGACAAAAACCGGTATTTTTTTCTCCCGCAGCGCGGCTAACCCGGCCGCAGCCAGGTCATGGCTGGCAGGCTCGCCGTCCTTGGTTATATCGCCGGTCAAGATTACGAAATCCGGCTGCTCGTCGATTATGCGCGTGACAGCGGTTTGCAGGATTACGGCGCTTTCTTGCAGCAGTTTACGATCTGTGTCCAGATATTGCTGAAAAGCCCGGCCGGTTACGCCTAAGGTGGTATCATAAACATGCAGATCGCTTATGACCACGAAAGTTGCCGCCGGAAATGAAGGCATGTCAGTTAATGAACTGCCCGGTGATTTCGGCGGAGCCGAGCAGGCATTGACCAGCAGGTAGATAATTATTACTGCGTTCTGTAATAGCAGGTTATCTTTCGCTGGTTTTTTATTGAAAAAAAATATTTTAAGCATAATGATTGATGGCGTTTGCGTTCAGGGTGAGGAAACAGGATAATCGGGAAACGCCTTTTGCAAGGTCTCGAGAATCAAACGGGACTTGTTTTCGTCTTTTAACTCATGCTGGTATAAGCGCAACAGCCGACAAAGAACCTTGGCCCGTACCCGGCCGGCGGGAAAAAGCCGGTTATAATTTTCATAGGCGAAGGCTGCCTCCGGGATTCGTCCGGCTTTTTCCTGTGCCTGGCCGAGATGGTAAAGATTTTTTTCGCTGACGGCTTCGGTCAGATTGTTTTCATTAATTTCTTCAAAAACCGAGGCGGCCGCGGTGATGTCGGATCGCTGCAGCAATCGCTCCATAGTCAAGTTATACCAATCAGCCGCTTCGTTGCGCTGGTCCATTTCCAGGCACAACCGAGCCAGGATCTGGCCGGCGTCGGTGTTATCAGGTTCTTCCCGGATCACCTGCCGCAGCAACTCGTGGGCGCGGACCCGGTCGCCGCTTTCCAGCAGACGGTCGGCTTCCTTCATCTTGGGCGACATCTTCAACCGCTCGAACGAATCCTCGACCATAGGCGCGATGTATTTTTTTTCAATGCCGAGGAATTTAAAAGCGGTGCCCACGGCCGCGCCGAACATAAAGCCGCCGACATGCGCCCAGTAGGCCGTGCCGGACTCAAGGCCTGCGTAAAGTTTGATCGAGATGAATTGACCCAAAAACCAGATCGGCAAAGCGATGCCCGCGTAAAGAGGAAAAGTTCCATAAAAAGGCCGGGTGATGAAAAGCCAGACAAAATACGCGAAGCGGATCCTGGTTTTGAAATGACGAATCATGAATGCGCCCATAATGCCGGCGATGGCGCCGGATGCGCCAATCAGCGGCGTGGCGCTGTGGGGAAAAACTCCCGCATGCATGAGTCCGGCGGCCGCTCCGGAAATCAGGTATAATCCTAAAAATATTTTCCAGGACCAGTCATCTTCAATATTGCAGCCGACCATCCATAAGTAAAGCATATTGAAGAGCAGGTGGAAAAAACCGGCATGAAGAAACATGTAGGTAATCAGGTTGAAGAGATTAAAGTACCGGGGCGTGAAACCGAATTGACGATACAGGAATCGATTATTCATTTCCTGCCATTCAGCGATTAACTGGTGCCAGCGCCGTGTCTCTTCGCTTTCGGCCGGGAAAAGATTTAAATTTTCGATTTTTTGAAAAACCGTTTCCGGATCGCGGACATAAAAAAGCTCGGGTGCATTTTCGATGATCGTGAACTGATGCGGCGCAAGAAATTCAAGGATTTCTTCCTGCTTGCGTTCCAACGCTTTGGTCTGCGTGCTGATGATCAGGGCGCTTATCACCCAGATTATGCAATTAACGATGATCAAGCCAATCGTGACAAAAGGAAGGCGGCGAACACCCTCTTCGCTGCCCACGGGGATGATAAAAAACATCTGATAATACTACCTAACCCGATAGACAAGTCAAGGTGCTGCTCATCAATTATTCTCTTGCGGAAAACCACTGCTTTTAATCAGTAGTAATAACCAGTGATCGCTGACGCCGTGAAAAACTGTCGTCGCACATGCTCGTCAGGGAAAGCGGTTTTCTCAAAGGGAATTAAGATTATTGTTTCAATCTGCGATAATATTTCGATTTTCAACGATGCCGGTAAAAAAACATACGCAATCACGTTATTTTTTTCTGATTGAACGGGCATGTTTGTTGCTTATATCAATGCCGGGAAACCATTTGATTATGGCTAATACTGTTGATTTACATACTGCCATGCGCCAGACACAAACGGTTGTTTCACTCGACAATCTTTTTTTTCTACTGATTATTCTGGCCGGGATATTTTTAACATATCTGGCGGCGCTGGCGATTGATATCTTCAGCCGTTACCTGGAGGATAAAAAATACCGTGCCGGCTGGATTTTCGACATCGCCCTGCAGCCGTTCTTGATGTGCATCCTCAACATCAGTTACGGGATCGCCTTCACGTTCCTTGCCCTGCCTCCAGCCTGGAAAAATGCCATTGATAATACCCCGGCCATCGTCCTTTTCATCAATCTGATGTGGTTGATCTACGGCGTTTTCCAATCCCTGATCTTCAACTGGGCGGCGCGTCTGCCGAACCGGATCAAGCGCCTGCTGCAATTCTTCATCGTGCTCGTCCTGGCCGCGGTTGTCGTCATCATTTTTTACCAGTCCATCACCGCGGTCATGACGAGTGCCGGCATCTCGCTGCTCTTCTTGCTGATCATCGACCGGATCGTCATCATGCGTAAGCCGAAGGTGGTGGAAAAACCCTTCATTCCCAAGAAAATGGTCGTCAGCCATATTTTCATTTCCGGCGTGGAAACCCACGACCGGATCGCCGGCGCCATCGAACTGATCAAGGCGGCGATCATCGAGGTCCCGAACACGGGCAAGGATCCCGTGGTTACGCTCAGCGGCTTCGTGCCCGGTGCCTTCGATCTCACAATCAAGTATTTTATTGATAAAATCGATCAGTTCGATGCTGTCCGCAACGAAGTGAACCTCAATATTATCCGGCACTTAAACAATCATGGCATCAAGATCAATATGTCATAACCGCGCCGGTCACAAATATGAACTTTAACCGCAGCCGGCGTCAGGTGATTATCCGAATGTTGCTGCTGGCGGGATGGCTGACAATATCAACCGGCATGTCCGGATTTTTCCCATGCCGCTACTGAGCCGGACACAACACGGAATAAGGGGTGAGCCCGAAGTTTCTCACCGCGGCGAACCAACCTCCATTTTTTGGGACAACGATGCCTGAGCTTACCGCACAGGCGGCAGCATTCATAGGTCAGTTGACCCCGGGTGACCGGGATCTTCTTTATGCCAGCGGCCGGCCGGAATTTACGGCCATCGAACCGGTAACCGCGGCGATGTGCTTCCTGCCAGATCACGGACAGATAGTAAGATATCGCCTTAAGCGGTTGCCCGTGTTCACGGAAACGGATCAATTGAGGATGACGTTGATAACCCCGGGTCTTGCTGCTAAGGACTTTTTTTGCCAACAAAGCTTCACGCCATAATGCCACGATCCCCTTGGCATCAAGATAGCGAGGATGTAGACTCCACAACCGCATATATCGATCAGGTAGACTTTAATGAGGATATTATGTCGTTAGCCAATATTTCTGTTGATTTATATACTATTTTGGATATTTCGCTATCGAAATCAATTGTTTTCGGTTCAATTCCTATAACAAGAACCTTGGTTCCTATATTCTCTATAAAGAAGCGAGTCAGCATTTTCAAGGGCATGCGATGCGTTGAGATGTCTTCGTCGGTCACCAGGTCGGGATCGACCTTGAATATAGCACCGGTTTTTTCCCCGGCAATGACCGCGTCAATGACGAGCACATGGCTGGCTTTGAATTTGCGGATCTCGCCTGTGTAATTTTCCGGCATCACGCCGGCGTTAATTATCTTTACGCGGTCAATTAAATCATTACCCAGACTTGCTTGGATGAGATCCGTGCAAAGAGGACCGAGGCCGTCATCTCCTTTTTCCGGATTGCCGATGCCCAAGATGACCAGGCGATCCGCCGCCGCGATAAATGAGCGGATCTCTTTTTTTAACGCTTCGGTCATTTTATATTATAGCATCCAAAGAAAAAAAATCAAGAATCCCATCTTCCATATAAAATTTCTGTATGGCGATATGATGTGTAACAAAACACACAAAACTTACGTATTATAAGTATATGGGTAATCAAAAAAAACATGAAATTACAGCACTTTGCTTTTTACCCCTTGACAAACGCTAAAAAAT
>CBFGIH010000124.1:0-5351 GCA_965648775.1 Caldifarciminota bacterium
GGCCGATGAAACCTTCAAAGGGGTTCAGCATTCCAAGGATGTTTTGCTTAACGCTTCAGAACGGCTTAAAACCATTGCTAAAGAAATTATTACTGCGGTCGCGGATATTGATCAAATCGTCAAGAAAGGCGAAACCAACAAAGACGCCGTCAACCGACTCGTGCAGATCCTCGATGAAATCGCCCGCGAAGCACAGACCAATGCCACGGCCGCGGAAGAGGTTTCTGCTTCCATCCAAGAACAGGGCGCGGCGTTCAGTCAATTATTAGAAGCAACTCAAATATTAACCTCAATCTCCCAGAATCTCAATCAATTATCAGCTAAATTCAAGTTGTAAATCTTCTATGTTGCCTTATCTTTTCCATGTCTGATAATATATATTATGTAAACTAAAATATGAGATTATTTTATCTTGCTGATTATGGCATGTTTTTTCTTCTACCCTATTATTTTTAAAAGCCTGATTAATTGTACCTTGACATTTTGTGAAAATTTATTATAATTTAAAAAAGGAGGTAAAAAACAAAAAATCTTATTATCAATATTACAATTAAAAGGAGGTTCCTTGATGAAATACTTATCATTGGTTATTATGCTGTCAGTAGTCTTTGCCGTGGATATTCATGAACATGGCCGTTTAGAACCGTGCAGTGTGCCCAATGATCTAAATCCGAATTATATCGGATTTTCCAATGGCTATGCCATTGATACTCGGGTCGGTGAACCAGAACTGCCCGCGGCTCTGCGCATTGATGGCTATGACCACGGCAACGGTTATTATATCATCCAGGTTAAAGGCCCGGTTTATTCCCAATGGCTTGATCAATTGAAAGCCCTGGGCATTGATGTCATCGCTTACCTGCCCAATTATGCCTTTATTGTTTACGCTAACCAGGAACAGCTGGCTCGCAGCCGCGATCTGGATTTTGTTCACTGGACCGGCATTTATCAACCGGCTTACAAATTGCAGAAAGAACTGCTGGACGCCCGGGGAAAAGCCCGGGTCGTAATGCAGTTGTTTCCCCGCGCTGACGCCCGATCCTTCACCGATCAACTGACCAAGAACGGTTTTGAAATCGTCCTGGTCACGGAAAGCGATCTCTGCAAGTCGGTCGAGGTTGTCTGTGACTTAAGCCGGGTCCCGGAACTGGCCAGAATCCCGGATGTCATCTGGATGCAGTTATGGAGCGAGCCCACGCTCTGCAACAGTAACAGCCAGTGGGTGTGCATGACCGGCTACAAATCGTCGGGACCGGGCGCGGATTCGGTTTACCGTCGTGCCTGGACCAAGGGCGTCCTGGGCCGGGGCACGATCCTCAGTCTCACGGACTCGGGCGTGACCACGTCGCATGTCCAGTTTTATGATTCTGCTTATCCGATCACGGCGCCCGGCGTCTTTCCCAATCACCGCAAGATGGTCGCGTACAAACTGTACGAGGGCGCGGTGTTTGGCGATTACTCGGGTTTTTCCTGGCATGGCACGCACACCGACGGCACCACCGCCGGCAATGACACCCTCCAGGCCGGCGGCGGCAGCGCTCATGACGGCATTGCCAAGGAAGCCAAGCTCTATTTCGTGGACATCGGTTCCAACGGCGGCTTGGTTGTTTCCACGGATTTGACGCCGATGTATGACACGATTTACCTGGGCCGGGGTCTTGGTTACACGATCAAGCAGCACTCGGGCTCCTGGGGCTGGAGTAATTCCAGCGGCACCTATCTGCTGCAGGACGCCTCTACTGATGCGTACGCTTATAAATACCCATCCCTCCTCAATATCTATGCGGCGGGCAATGAATACAGCGCTCGCACCCTGCGCAATCCGGGTATTTCCAAGAACAGCATCACCGTGGGCGCGACCGGCAACGGCACCAGTTCCAATGCGATTGCCAGTTTCTCGAGCCGGGGTCCGACCCAGGACAACCGGATCAAGCCCAATCTCTGCGCGCCGGGCGATGTTCTGTACTCTGCCAGCGGCGCCACGACCAACCAGTACTTTTCCCTTTCCGGCACCAGCATGGCCACGCCTTCGGTCAACGGCACGATCGGCCTAATGCGCCAGTATTTGATGGCGGGTTACTATCCGTCCGGCGCTGCCAATCCCGCGGATTCCATCCGTTACATCAGCGCCAACCTCCTGCGCGCCATGGCCATTGTTTCCTGCGATCCCAACATCGGTTCATTCGTGCCGCCCAGCTTTGACATGGGCTGGGGCCGGATTGACGCCGAAAGCGTGCTGTATTTCACGGGGGATTTAAGAAAACTGATCATCAAGGATGACACGATCGGCGTGACCACCGGCAATTCCATCACGGATTCGTTCATAGTTAACTCGGCAATTCCCCTGCGCATCACCGTGGTCTGGACCGACACCGCGGCGGCGGCTTCAGCGAGCCGGACCCTGATCAACAACATCAATGTCCTGCTGACCGCGCCGGGCGGCACGACCACTTACCGCGGCAACATCTACAGTTCGGGTCAGTCTCAGGCTAACCCATCAACCTGGGATACGCTCAATGTCGAAGAATGTTTCCGCGTGAACTCACCGACCACGGGTAAATGGAAACTGACGATCACGGGCGCCAGCATTCCGAATGGCCCCATGGGCTACGCCTACGCGATCACGGGAGACGTTTCCCGCATCCTGGTGGGCGCCGAGGAAACGACGCAACCGGTCGTGGTGCCGATCAACGCTGTATCTTACTCCACGATCAGCCGGGGCCGGATCGAACTCAAGGTCAACCTCTTGAACCCGGGCCTGGTCGAAGCGCGGATTTATGACCTGACCGGCCGCGTCGCCGAGCGCTTTGGATCCGTCACCCTGCCGACGGGCGAATCAGTTCTGCGGCACGAGACCAAGCTCGCCAGCGGCGTGTACTTCCTGGAAGTGCGGACCGCGACTGACAGCAAGGTTGGTAAACTTCTGATCATAAGGTAAAACAGTAAACGGATAACTAAAGGGCGGGTTTTACCCGCCCTTTTTTTATTGACATCAAGTTATTTTTTCTTATAATAATATTATTAACCACCAAAGGAGGTAAACTTAAAAAACAGTGTTTTATCTTTTTTTTAAAAAAGGAGGCCGCATAAATGAAATATATAACCATGATCATGATGGTAACCATGCTTTTCGGGTCTGATATCTTCAAGCCTGGTCCAGCTCTCCCCTTTACGCCCGAGCCTGATGTCAGTGTTGATTATATTGGCTTTGCCAACGGTTATGCGATCGATACCCGGGTGGGTGAACCGGCCTTGCCCGCGGCGTTGCATCTTGACGCCTATGATCCCCAATCCGGGTACTATCTGGTGCAACTGCGCGGGCCGATTCTTGAATCGTGGACCAATGCCTTGAAATCACTGGGACTGACCATCATTGCTTACTTTCCCAATTACACCTACCTGGTCCGCGGTCGTTTAGATCAGTACGAAGCGGCGCGCAACCTGGACTGCGTCAAGTGGACGGGTTTGTACCAGCCGGCTTATAAAGTTCCGGTCGAATTGCTGGAAGCGTCCGGTGCTGCTCGGCTTACAATTCAATTATTCCCGGATGAATCGTGTTCAGCGGTCCGCCGCCAGCTGGAAGCCATGGGCATAAGCATTGTTGAAGTCATTGAACATGAGCTTTGCACGACGATCGACGTTCGTACCGATCGCTCGCGCGTTCCTGAAATCGCCCGGCTTCCGGCCGTGCACTGGGTCCAGGAGTGGTCCCAACCAGTACTCTTCAACGACAACAGCCAGTGGGTCAACCAGACCGGCCATCGTTCCTCGGTCCCCTCGCCTGATTCGGTCGCGCGTCGTTCCTGGTTCAAGGGCGTCCGCGGTCAGGGCGTGGTGACCAGCACATCGGATTCCGGCATTCACACTTCCCATTACCAGTTCTATGATTCTGCTTATCCGATCACCGCACCCGGCGTCTTCCCCAATCACCGCAAGATTGTCGCCTACAAGCTTTATTCCGGCGCCGCGTTCGGCGATGTTTCCGCCGCCTACTGGCACGGCACGCACACTGGCTGCACAACCTGCGGCAATGACACGACCCTGGGTACCAGCGCGCGCGATGGTCAAGCCAAAGAAGCCAAAATGTACCACTGTGATATTGGTGATGCTTCGGGCGGCCTCGTGGTTTCAACCAACTTAACGCCGATGTATGACACGATCTACCTGGGCCGGGGTTTAAGTTATAACATCTATCAACACTCCGGTTCATGGGGCTGGAGCGTTTCCACGGGCGACTACCAGACTCAGGAAGCAACCACCGACGCCTATCATTACCGGTATCCCAGGTTTCTGAGTCTTTATTCCGCGGGTAACTCGGGTTCGTCAGGAAGAACCATTGGTCGTCCAGGCCTGGCTAAGAACGTGCTGACCATCGGCGCCTGCGGCAACGGCACTTCGGCCACTTCGATTGCGAGCTTCTCCAGCCGCGGCTACACGGCGGACCGACGGATCAAACCGAACATCATGGCGCCGGGAGTGACTGTTTATTCGGCTCAGGGCGGCACCACCAATTCTTACTGGTCCATGGACGGCACCTCCATGTCCTGTCCAAACGCCAACGGTACCGTCGCCCTTATGCGCCAGTATTTGATGGCTGGTTATTATCCATCCGGTGTTGCCAATCCCGCCGATTCAATCAAAGTCATCCACGCCTGCCTCTTGCGCGCCATGACCATGGTTTCGGCGGATCCGAATGTCGGTTCCTGGAATGTGCCGGACTCCAATATCGGCTGGGGCCGGGTTGACGCCGAAAGCGTTTTATACTACCCTCCGGAAACCCGCAAATTGATCCTGCGCAGCGATACCATTGGTCTTACAACCGGCACTTACTACCTGGATTCCTTTATGGTTAATTCCAGCACCGTGCCCCTGCGCGCTTGTTTAGCCTGGATTGACACGGCTGCGGCGGTGGGCGCGGCCCGGACCCTGGTTAACAACCTTAACCTGGAATTGACCAATGCCGGCGGCACTTCGTATCACGGTAACATATACGCAAGCGGTCAATCCACAGCCAACCCTTCGACCTGGGATACGGTCAATGTCGAGGAATGCTGCCGGATCAACGCGCCGACCACGGGCAAGTGGAAAATCTACGTCCGGGGGATCAACATACCCAATGCGCCAATGGGTTATGCCTATGTAATCACTGGTGATATCACGCGTTACACCGTCGAGGTCGAGGAAACGACGCAACCGGTCGTGGTGCCGATCAACGCCGTATCTTACTCCACGATCAGCCGGGGCCGGATCGAACTCAAGGTCAACCTCTTGAGCCCGGGCCTGGTCGAAGCGCGGATTTATGACCTGACCGGCCGCGTCGCCGAGCGCTTTGGATCCGTCACCCTGCCGAC
>CBFGIH010000125.1:0-5344 GCA_965648775.1 Caldifarciminota bacterium
CTCACGGCGGTGGTGGTGAAGATAATTTCCACGCCGCCGTCCTGATCGACATCGGCCAGGTGCACGTCGCGGGGAAAAGCGCCCAGCCAGAAATGCCACAGGGGCCGGCGGTTTTTAAAATCGTAAGCGATCAGTCCCCGGGGCTGTTGATCAAAACAGGCGGCCACCGTGAAGATTAGATCGGCCGCGCCGTCACCGTTTAAATCCGCGTTCCGGATATTAACCACTCCGCCGTCCCAGCCGGCTGGTGGGGTAACATCCTGCACCGCGGTAAGCAGCAATTCCGCGGTGGCTTCTGATCCCTGGTAAACTCGAACTCGCAGCGTATCCCGCGTCCGACTTTGAAAAAGCAGTTCGCGGGGCGGCCGGCCATCCAGTTCCAGGCTTCGTAAAAAACCGCCGGTGGAATCATAAATATTAATCTGGAACAAAGTGATATTCCGCTGATCGGTCAGATAATACCGGAAATCCTTTTTGATTAAAAAATTCTGATCGGCATCAGCCTGATAATCAAGCGCGCAAACTCCATCAGCGGCAAATTCAATGTCGGTGTGCAGTCGTGATTTTTCTCCGTGGGCGTTGAATATAAAATAAAAGAAAAACGTTATCATCACCGTGGCTTGATCCGCATTACTCAATATTATATCTTCTTTTCCTGGCTGGTCAAGGCTCGCAGCGGACCGTTGACATTCCCGCGCCAGCGCATTACAATTCTTAGCTTTATGGCCAATCAGCGTCAAGCTTATTTCTTCGCCCTGGCAGCGGTGCTGTCCTGGGCCACGGTAGCAACCGCGTTCAAGATCGGCCTTCGGTATCTTTCGTTTCTGGAACTGCTTTTCTACGCCGCATTCGTGTCGGTTTTGATTTTAACCACCGCCGTTTTCGCCGCCGGCCAGGCGGCCGAACTTAAAAAATGTTCCCGCCGTGACCTGGGATCTTCGGCCGTCCTCGGCTTTCTTAATCCCTTTGCCTACTATCTCATCCTGTTTAAGGCCTATTCGCTCCTGCCCGCCCAGGTCGCTCTGCCGCTGAATTACACCTGGGCAATCGCAATTGTCATTTTTTCGTTTTTGTTTTTGAAACAGCCGATCACCCGGCTTCGCCTGGGTGCAATTTTCATCAGTTATTCCGGCGTCTGGATAATCGCCACCCAGGGCCGCATTAACCGCATCGGACCGATTGATCCGCTGGGTTTTGGCCTGGCCCTTTTCAGCAGTATTGTGTGGGCTTCATACTGGCTGATCAATATCCGTGATCAACGGCCGGTCCTGATTAAGTTGTTATTGAACAGTGCGTTCGGTTTTTTATATTGCGCGGTGGTCACTTTTTTCCTGCATAGCCCATTGAAAAATCCGCCGACCCTGGCGGGACTGGCGGCGGCGGCCTATGTTGGCATCTTTGAAATGGGCATCACCTTTGTCTTCTGGCTCAAGGCCCTGAAATTGTCGCGCACCACGGCCGAGGTCAGCAACCTCATCTTTTTGTCGCCGTTTTTATCGCTGATTTTCATCAATTACGTGCTCGGGGAACGGGTTCAGGGATCGAGCGTGGCGGGACTGCTGCTAATCGTGGCCGGCATTGTCCTGCCGCAGTTAAAAAAAGCTACGGCCGGCCCGCCGTAGCGGCCGGTTTCCTTTTTTTCACCAGCAGGTATACAACCAGCACGACCAGCGAAACAATGATCAGTGCGTCCAGGATATGAAAATACGGCTTGATTGACGACCAGCGAGGCCCGAGCAAAACACCCAGCCAGCCCAGGAACAGACACCAGGGCAGGGCGCCGGCAAAGGTATAAACCGCGAATTTCACGAAGTGCATGCGGGCGATACCCGCCGGCAGGGAAATGAAAGTCCGGATCACCGGCATCATCCGGCTGAAAAAAACGGCTTTGGGTCCGTAGCGGTTGAACCAGTCGTCCGCAATCTGCAATTTTTTCCGGCTGATCAGCAGGTACCGGCCGTATTTTTCCAAAAACGGCCGTCCGCCAAGCATCCCCAGCAAATAAGCCGCGATCGAACCAGCCAGATTGCCCAGGGCGCCGGCCAGGGTGATAGCCCACAGCGTCATCCGGCCTTCGGAAACAATAAACCCCGCGAAAGGCATGATGACTTCGCTCGGAAAAGGAATGCAGGCACTTTCAATCGCCATCGTGATGAAAACACCCGCGTACCCGGATGATTTTATCATGCTGATGACAAGATTGCTGAGCCATTCGACCATCGGGTCTATAATATCCGAGAAAAGGATAAAGTCAACGGCCGTGGAATTAAGGCCGGAGAATGATTTCGCGGGTTAGGGTAACCTGGGACAGGGTCAGTACGCAAAAATACTTGCCAGCCGGCAGTCGCTGGCCGCGTCCGTCATTGCCCGGCCAGTAAATAACATGCGGTCCTGCCCGCTGGCTGCCGTGGTACAGCATTATTTGCCGCCGTCCGGCGGCATCGCAGATCTCAATGCGGACCTGTTCGTCCCGGAGCAAATGATATGAAATGCTGACCGTGCGCGGGCTTGACGACCAGCAGAAAATATTAAGATCATAGCCGATGCTCGGTTTCATGAATTTTTCAGGAAAGCGCAGCGCCGTGAACACGGGCGCGGAATCCGGCATCAGCGTGACAAGGGTATGATTGGGAACTTCGCGCCAAAGCGAATCCGGTTTGCCCATGGGCAGGGAAGCCGCGACCCAGGTCCGGGATCGGCCCGTGTCCGGAAAAAAATTCAGAGGATAAGAGCTGAGCAAATCATCGGCGTAATGGCAGGCCCAGACGGCCTGGCCGTCGGTCATGAGAAAGTTCAAGTAGCTTGACGCCGCGGCCCGGCCCAGGGCCGAATCAATGCGGCTGACCGCGGTCCTGATACAAGCTTCGACAGTGGAATCCAGATAAGTGTCCATCGTCTCCAGCAGGTAAATCAGATACAGATCAGAATCAAGGTAAAGCGGATAGTAATCGGGCGGGTTTTGCGAAAAATATTCTGGATTAAGGGTGTTGATGAGGTCAACCAGCACTGAGGTGGCGATCGAACCGTTATGACAAAAAAGCACGCGTAAAGGCCGTCTCACCGCCGAGCGGTCAAAGGGGTGGGGATTGGGAATGCCGATCACCATGCTGCCCGAAGCACGGCGGACATGACTGACCGCGGCCCGGGCACCGATCTGAATCATCTCTTCGACCGCAGCCGGGTAGCGGGGATCAGCCGCGGCACATGGTTCACCCCGGCGGATGATGGGATTGAACCGGTCGCTGGACATGAGGTAAAAGTAACTGATACCCCAGCCATCGGCATTAACCAAAGACAGGCTCCGCAGGGAATCGTGATGCTGCTGGATCATGCCGGCCAGCGCACCGAACGGCTCATCCGTCACCAAAGCCCACATGCGGCAGTTATGGGCTGGTGCGAACTTGGACGGAGGCCACGACCGCCACTGCCAGGCGCACAGAACCGTGATCAAAATCACGGCCGCTGATCTGATGATCACGGTGCGGATAACGGGGTTCACGGAAAATATTACATATCAGTTTAGCTGTGTCAATACGAACAACGTTTGTCCGCCAGAAGATTTATTTGTTCTCCAGGCGTCGCCGCAACCCCTGACGTATGGTCCAGTGTTCAAAAAGCGGCAGGAGATCGGCCCGGATCTGACTGCGGGAAACTGTCTGTCCGCCGGGATCGGTTTTCCGGACCTGATAGACATAAATTCCCGCCGGCGTTTCCACGCTGCTGCGGGTATCAAGCGGCGCCGAAAACACCGCCCGGGAAAACCGATCCATGCTGCGCGGGTATATCCTTTCACTCTTAGGCAGATTTTGTACCGCCGCCGCCCGCCGGATGACGGTCGAGTCTGAATCGGCAACCCAGGGCAGGAATTCGTAATCGACGACGCGGGACGGCGGTTCGACCAGGTCGTCGAGGAACTGGACCGGACCCGCCGCGGCGTTCCACTCGCAGTCCAGGTCGGCAAATGCGGCCGCGTCCGCCGTCACCTGCTGGACAAACTCATCACGGGTTAACCCCAGCCGCGCCAGGTCCCGCTGGGGCTCGAGGGAAAGAGACCATAGATAATCGATGAATTCCCGGGTTTGATTTTCCAGGGCTTGCCGATCGATCGTCCGCGATCCAGACCGCCCCGCCGTATCGCTGAACGCCTGGGCCAACCGCGTGTAGCGCATGGTATCTATGGTCAGGCTCTCCGGCTTTTTGATCTGATCGCTTTTTATCCATTGCCGGTCGACCAGCGTGTCCAGGGTCGTGTATTCAAAAAAACAGATGCCAGCGCCGTGGTTTTCCTGGACGCGGCGGATTTCCCAGACCGCTTCGTCTTCCATGTTCGGCCAGATCAGACCGATGCCGTAAACCGCATCGGGCCGGCGGTTCCTCGTGTAATGGATCATGTCGGCAAAAAATCCGATATCCGGGGTGTAGGACATGACCACTGGATAATCCAGCGCTTCCTGCCACTCGGGCCAGTTCTGGCTAAAACTGTACCGGGCTAAAGCAGGGTTGGGAAAAACCGCGGCGGTCAGGACGCAGGGACGCGTCCGGGCGGTCGCTTGAACCGTGGATTTGATCTCAGCAACCAATTTCCTGACCGCGGTCTCCCGCGGTTTGGTTTCCTGCCACATCCGCCAGGCCAGCCAGCGAAGATAAAACGACAAACGGGGATATCGCGTCAGATCCAGCCAGCGCAACGTGTCGGTCTCGGGTCCGGCCAGGGCGAGCGGTGGACTGCGGTCGGCAAAGCCCCAGAGCACGCCGGGATAGCGGATGAAATCCAGGTGCACGCCAGCGACCGGATACAGCCGGCAGATCTCCGCGCACACGGTCATTAAATGATTCTGCACGGCCGGGTGGCCCGGATCAAGGAACATTCCTTCCAGGCCCCACCGGCGCCACTCGACGTAAGTATAATCCCGCACGCTTTTTCCCCGCAGGTCCTTGATGAACCACTCGGGATGCAGATAATAAACATGGCGCGCTGAATCCGGCGGCGTCTCAAGCGACCAGATCACGAAGCAGTTCACCCAGGCATGAACCCGCATGGAGCGTTTTTTCGCTTCCCGGATCAGAGCCGATAGGGGATCATATTTCGCTCCGCTGATCCGGGCCAAATACTGACTCCGGGGCAGGATTCGGGATCGGTAGTAGGCGTAACCGGAAACCACGACCTGGGCATAGATATCGGTGATGTTCATGTCCTCAGCGACGCGCATGATTTTGGGCAGGGAATCCGGAAAGGCCAGGCAAGAAGCCCGCACCCACATACCCCTCTGGAAGGGTTGCTGGGCGTAGAGGAAAAAAAGGAGAATCAGCATGCGATCCGGACCGGTGCAAGACTCGGTGGCAT
>CBFGIH010000126.1:0-5267 GCA_965648775.1 Caldifarciminota bacterium
TAACTATTACAAAGCCAATTCCTTTGGCAGCCTGCGGGTGAATTTCAAGATCAAACCCGACTATCCGACGGCCAGCTACCAGCTGCCCCACAAGATGGTTTATTACAGCGGGTTTGATCATTTTGACGCGGAAAACGGAATTGTCTATTTCAATACCTATGGCCAGGAAATGGGACTCGTGCGTATCCTGGCCGACGCTGTTGCCGCGGCGGACCAGGATCCCAGTGTTGATTTTTCACAGTATGACGCCATGATCATTTTCCACGCTGGCACGCTCCTGCAGTCCAGTTTCAACTTCCTGCGCTTTGGCGACATTCCCTCGGCGACCGTGCCGCCGCTGGCGGTCGAATATTACCTCGGTCATCCGATTCTGGCGAACAATGGCACGGACACGATTGATTTCCCGGTTTCCATCAACGCCGAGATGGGAAGAGTCGGCGAGTACATGGTCGGCGAGGTGGGCACGGTGATCCATGAGTTCGGGCACATCCTGGGCTTACCCGATTTGTACGATGTGTACGGTTATTCCAACGGCGTCGGCGCCTGGGATATCATGGGCACGGGCGGCTGGTCGCCCAATCCCACGGTGGGTGTTCCTTCCGGTATGCTGCCGACCAACTGCGGCGCCTGGACCCGTTACTGGCTGGGCTGGGTTAATCCGCCGGTCATCACCAGACCGGAATCTTTACTGGCCCTGCGCGCCGCAGAAATTGACACCACCCAGTTTTCGGTCCGAGACCGCACCATGTTCAAGATTCCTATATCCGCGACTGAATTTTTTCTCGTTGAAAACCGCCAGCAGGACATAAGGGCCAAAGATACGGTTTACGTGGATGTCGAAGACGGCGTGCCCGTTTCAGTTGATTACGGCGAGTATGATTTTTTTCTGCCCGGCAGCGGCATACTGATCTGGCATGTGGACGATAACATCGTCAACAATACCTGGTACATAGACACGATGCAGGTTAATCCCCGGCACAAGGGCGTGGACCTGGAAGAAGCCGACGGCATCCAGCACTTTGACGCCTGGTGGTATGTTGATTCGCTGGAGTATTACGGTTCCCGCTACGATGCGTTCTGGAAGGACGACTCCAGCCGGTCCAACTATCGGTTTGGCCCTTTTACCAATCCAAACTCGGATTCCTATTTTGGCAAATCCATGCTCAACCTGGAAATCATGTCCGGCTTAGACACCGTCATGACATTCCGCTTGAACTTTGATCATTTTCAAAGGGGGTTTCCGGTCACGGTCATGTCCGGTATTCCCATCACCGGCGTGAGCCACGGTGATCTGGACGCTGACGGTCGCCAGGAAATCGTCTGCCTGACCAGCAATGGATTTCTCTACGCCTACAATGACACGGGCGGCCTTTACCGGAACCGCTTTTTGGGCAACGGCGATATTACCTACCCGGCGGTGAGCGACATCAACGACGATGGCGCGGATGATATTGTCTTTGGTCGCGGCTTCAATTTATACGCTGTGGATGGAAGAACCTTCAGTTATCTGGACAGTTTTCCCTTTGTCGCCCGTGATGCGATCGTGGGCCCGCCCTTATTGTTTGATTTGAATGGCGACGGAGAGGAAGAAATTATTTTCGGCAGCCGGGACCGTTATCTGTACTGCCTGAACCAGTACGGACAATTGATGCCGCCCTTTCCCATTTATTTGAATTCCGAACTTCTTTCCACGCCCTGCGTTTTTGATCCGGTTTTGCGCCGGATCGGCGTACTGGGCTCGGATGGTCTTTTCTGGATCATTGATGCCACCGGCGTGGTCAAGGCCTTTGATCAGGCAAGGCACAACATGATAACCTACGCCTCGCCGGTGGCCGGCGATCTGGACCGTGACGGCCAGCCCGAGGCGGTGGTGATCAACGGCTACGGTACGATCTATATCTTCGGCGCAGATTCCCTGAAGGAAAAGTTTGACATATTGATCGACACGACATTTTACTTCACGCCGGCCCTGGCGGATCTGGACCGCGACGGATATCTGGAAATCATCATGCCCAACTCCAGCCGCAGTCTTTACGTGACCAACCGCAACGGCACGGCGGAAAACAATTTTCCCCTGCATGTTTCGGAAAAAATCCTGCCGCCCCTCGCGATCGCGGATTTTGATGATGACGGCCGCGCCGACATCGTCTTCGGCCTGGCGCCCGCTGATTCGTTGTCCGCGGGCCGGTTGCGGCTCATAAATGACCGTAACCGGGAATTCACTTATTCTCCATTGTTCGGGGACGGCAGTTTTTCTTCGGCCGGCGTGGTTTTTGACCTCGATGGCGACGGCGGTCTGGAGCTGGCCTGTGGCAGCGGCAACGGCAAACTTTATGTCTGGGAATTTCCCGGCCAGCGGGTGGATTGGGCCGGATACATGAATTCACCCCTGAACCACGGATATTATGAAGGCGTGCTGCCTGATGTTCCGGCCGGTCCGCTCATCGGTTCTTGCTATATGTACCCCTCACCGGTCAGCCGGAAAGGCCGGGCACGTTTTTTCATCGGCGCAAAAGCCGAGGTTCAGGTGGACATCCTGGATATCACCGGCCGCCGCCTGCGAACCTTGAACGTATCCAATCCCACCGTCAATGAGTACAATGAAGTGGAGTTTGATTTTTCCAACCAGGCAAACGGCGTATACATCATGCGCGTGGCGGCCCGCAGTTCGGAGCGGAGCCAGGTCAAACTGAAAAAATTCGCCGTGGTCAAGAAGGGTTTTGCGGATTAAATAGGGAGGTTGAATGTTTTTAGGATGCACGCTGATAATTTTTCAGGCGATGAACCCGATCCTGGCGTCGGCCTTGATGCCGGGCTGGGGCGAAGCGCTGTCCGGCCGAAAAAATCAGGCCCGGGCGTTTTTCCTCGTGGAGGGCACGCTCTGGACCGCATACGCTGGTTTTAAATTTGCCGGCCATAAATTGGAGTCTTCTTCCCGCGCTTTCGCGGTAGCCCACTGCGGCGCCAATCCGCAAGCGCCCGACGATGATTATTTCGATGTGCTTGAGGATTATCCTTCGTCCGATGACTACAACCTGGAGATTGAGCGCAACGCCAGCATCTATTATCCGGACGATCTCGAACGCCAGCAGGAGTACATCCGGGAGAACGGTTATTTCGGCGAGGACGCCTGGCAGTGGGACACGTCCGCCAACCGGACTCAATACTGGCAGACCCGCCGCACCGCCCGGGAACACCTGCAGCGAGCTTCGTTTATGACCGGTTTTGCGCTGGTCAACCGTCTGGTTTCGGTCCTGAACGTGGCTTTATTCAAGGCCGAGGATAAATTCGGGCTGGAAACAAGGGACAACGCGGTGGGTTTATATTTCCGGTTTCAATAAATTCCATTAGCAAACTGCGTTTTCTAATAAGTCTGCGTGACGGCGGTCTTGACCGCCATCGGCGTTCGCCGGAGCTTACGGCTGATTGAGATCGGTGTTTTTTTATTAGGATAAGCCGGCGCGGTCAGTCTGATCTTTTATCGCCGAGATCACTGAGTTCCCGGAGCATCTGTTCGGTGCGCCGGGCTTCTTTTTCGTCAATCTGATTGATGGCAAAACCCGCATGGATCATCACATAATCGCCGATTTTGACGCCGGGGACCAGCACGATCGAGATTTCCCGGGTTACGCCCAGGACATTGACCACGGCGCGGTCGCCCGATCTTTTGGTTATCCGGCCGATGACCGCCAGGCACATATCAGCGGTGAGGCACGGCGCGCGGGGTGCCGGCCGGTCCAGCGTTCGCGAGCACCGCCTGACCGTAGGAGATGCCGCCATCGTTGGTCGGCAGGCGGCAGTGCGTAAAAACCGTGAATTTTTCTCTTTCCAGATAATCAATCATCGAATTCAGCAGACGGCGATTCTGAAATACGCCACCGGATAGACAAACGCGGTTCACGCCATACATTCTACGCAGGCGGCAGCAGATGTCAAGCGAAAACTGGACCACGGTTTGATGAAACCGGGCGCTGATTATTTCCGGCGCGAGATGGCGGCGGTCATCCAGCATCGCCTGATATATTTCCGCGAGGTGCACAATCATGGGACCTCGGGTGGACGGTTCGATTCGGTACGGGTAGCCACGGGTGAAGCCAGGCCGGCAGCAGTGTTCCAGGGCGATGGCTGCTTCAGCTTCGTAGGTAATTTCGGGCATGATCCCGAGCAGGCCGGCGACGGCGTCAAAAAGCCGGCCCATGCTGGAGGTGTACGCCACCTGAAAACCGCTGGCCAGCTGTGAACGCAAGACGCGGCGTTCCTGGCGGGAAACCGGGTGGGGTAGTGATATCTCGCGGCCCAGTAATTGCCAGCCATAAGCCAGGGCAATCCGGTAGGGCCGGGCAATGCTGGCCTCGCCGCCAGGCAGGGGCAGGTATTCCAGATGCGCGGCGCGGATAAAACCGCTTAAGCCGCCGACAAAAAATTCACCCCCCCAGATCCGGTCGTCATGACCATAGCCGGTGCCGTCAAACGCGATGCCGATGACCTTGCCGGTCAAGCCGTTTTCTGCCAGACAGGCAGCAATATGAGCTTCGTGGTGCTGGACCGCGATTTTTTTCCCGGCCAGGCCGAGCGCAACCCTGGTGGAAAGATAATCAGGATGAAGATCGTGGACGATAATTTCGGGTTGGATCTTGAACCAGCGGCGGTAACAATCAAGCAGCTGATAAAAAAAGGAAAGCGTTTCCTGGCAGTCGAGGTCACCGAGATGGGGTGAAACATAGGCCTCCCGGCCGCGGGCGAGAGTAAAGGTGTTTTTCAACTGCGGCCCGACCGCCAGGGTCGGCGGCACGGAAAAAGGCAGCGGAATCGGTGCCGGGGCAAAGCCGCGGCTGCGGCGGACAAGGGAAAAGCCCCGGCCCGGCAGGTAAAAGCCCACGGAATCGTCATTCCGGTTAACGATCTCCCGGTTATGGGTGAGGTAGCCGCAGACCATTTTCCGTAATTTTTTTCTTAACGCCAAATCGTCTTTGACCAGCGGTTCGTCCGCGGCATTGGCGCTGGTCATGACCAGATAGGGCGTTTTTTCCAGCAGCAGGTGATGCACCGGCGCGTAAGGCAGCATCAGGCCCAGATAGGGATTTTGGGGAGCAACGAGTTCGCAGATCACGCTCTTTTTTTTCTTTAAAAGCACGATGGGTGCGGCCGGTGATTTGAGAATCCTTTTTTCCGCGAGTCCCGCTGCCACGATTTTTTTCAAATTTTTTTCTTTAGTCATTACGGCCAGCGGCTTGGTGGGACGATTTTTCAATTTTCTTAACCGGGCC
>CBFGIH010000127.1:0-5095 GCA_965648775.1 Caldifarciminota bacterium
AGATCTACTGGCTGGTCAGCTGCGCACCATTGATGTCGGTCGCATCGATTTCCGGCAGGAAAACCGCAGCTGGACCCGCTATTTCATAAATGTGTTTGACGCCGGTCTGGGCGGACAGGTTGTCCGCCTGGCCAACACCCTGCCCAAATCAATGGGCGGATTCTTAACTTTTTTCTTATCCAGCATCGCCGGTCTGCTTGCCTTCCGACCGCCGCGGCTCAGCATTGCCATAGACCAGCAACCGGCCGTCACCGGCATGATATCCATTGTCGGCTGCGCCAACGGTCAATACTTCGGCGGCGGCATGCATATCGCTCCCATGGCCCGGCTTGACGACGGCCGGATGGAAATTCTCTATGTATGGGACACCAATCTCTTCAAGTTCATGCGCCGGGTCCTGCTACCGGTCTATCAGGCGGGTCACCTCGGTTATGAACGGCTGGGGCACCGGCCCGGCCGTACCGTAACCATTAACGCGCCGCGCAGCTTCCTGTGTGAGGTAGACGGTGAAGAGGAGCGGGCGGCATCAGCGGCGGTCACGCTGGTGCCTGGTTCGCTCCGGGTGCTGATTCCCGCCGCGGCTTAACCAAAGGTTACCAGATACACGCCCAGCATCGCGAGCAAGAAACCGATTCCCTTTTTTGGGGTCAGGGGTTCGTGCAGCAGCAAAAAGGCGAAAAGAAAAATAAAGACCGTGTTGGTCTGGTTTAACGCCGATGCGACGCTGGCCGTCGTGAATTTCATGCCGGCCAGCCAGATCATCATCGCCAGATAGGCGCCGATCAAGGAACCGGCGATAGTTGCTGGCCAGCGCTGGTTTTGCCCGAATACGGCTATGATCCGCCGGCGGCCGGGCATAACGGCTAGCAGGATCAACAGGGCCGCTATCCCGCCCAGCAATCGGACGGCAGCAGTCCAGAGCACTGGAGAACGTTCCAGGACTTTTTTAGCCGCGACAATGCTCACCGCGTTGGCCGCGTTGGCTAAAACGCCGAAAATAATACCGGTCAAATAATGATCGGTTTTTCCGCCCGGTGGTGATTGCCGCTTAAAAGTGGCAATAAAGATCGCCGAAGTGATCAAACCAATGCCGGCGAGCTGGCGCAGGGTCATGCTTTCATTAAGCCAGAGCACGGACAGAAGAATGATGAACGGGCTGTAGAGGCAGACGACGATCGCGGACAAGCCAGCACCGAGCCGGTTCAAGCTGTAAAAGTAAAGTGAATCACCGATCCCGATGCCGAGAATGCCGCTGGCGGCCAGAACGAGATAGTCCTGTGTTGCTGCCGGACGGAATATTTTTCCTTCCACCAACAGGATCGTGGGCAGGAACAAAAAAAAGGCCAGCAGGTTCTTGAATAAATTGAGTCCCAGGGGATGGACCTTTTCACCGCTTTTCTTAAACATGATGACGGCGAACGCCCAGATCACCGCCGCCAGCAAGGAAAAAAATTCGCCCGCGAAAGGAAAAAGTTTCGGCATGGTCCATTATATCCATTTTTGTGATTCAAACAAGCTGGATGCGGTCCGGAACCGGCCTAACGCGGTCCGCTGGCCGGTCAAGCGTTATTGATGCTGGAAAACAAAATGTTTCTCGCGGAACAGCTCAACGCAGATATCCACGATTTCCGGATGGTATAAAACACCGCGGTTTTTAACGATTTCGGCGAGCGCGTCATCTAACGGATAAGCCGCCCGGTAGGGCCGATGCGAGAGCATCGCTTCCACCACATCCGCCACGGCCAGGATCTTGGCCTCAAGAAAAATATCCGGGTCGGTCAAGCCCGCAGGGTAACCCGAGCCGTTGTGCCGTTCATGGTGCTGAAGCACGACCGCTGCGACCGGCCAATCAAACTCGATCGTTTCCAGAATTTCATAACCAGCCTGGGGATGAGTTCGGACGATGCGGATTTCTGCGTCGGAAAGTCGGGCCGGTTTGCTTAAAATTTCCGCCGGCACATAAATCTTGCCGATATCATGCAGCGTGGCCATGATTCTCAGGCCTTTTAACTGATCCTGGGACAAGCCCATCACCCGGCCAATCGCCAGCACCAATTCGGTCACTCGCAACTGATGGCTGAGCGTGTAAGGATCACGTTTGGCCAGGGTGTTGGCCAGGGCATTAATGGTGCCTTCCATGGTTTTATCCAGGCGCTGCAAGCTCGCCTGCACCGCCTCCTGCGTTTTCCGGTATTCAGTGACATCGGTGCAGGCGCCATACATGCGATACGGACGGCCCTCCCGGTCACGGACCGCCACGCCGCGGTCAACCCACCAGCAATAATTCTGATCTTTCTTTTTGATCCGATATTCAACATGGTAAGGTTCCCGATCATTGAGATGACGTTCCAGTATAGTTTTAACCCGTTCGCGGTCTTCCGGATGGATGACCGCCATCAAAGCATCAATGGTTCGCGGGAATTCCCCTGCCTGGTAACCGAGCACGGCATCGACATCGCCCAGCCATTCCAACCGCTGGCCGGGAATATCCCATTCCCAGAGTAAATCATTGGTGCTCTGGGCGATGATTCTAAATTTTTCTTCGCTGGCGCGAAGCGTCGCCTCAATCTGCAGTCTCTTCGTGATGTCATTTAAGGTGAAAACCACGGCTTCGATTTCGTTGCGCTCATTAAAAAGCGGTGCGCCGTTGATGGATAACATGATGCGGCGGCCGTCTTGATGAACGACCGCGTGGCGGATATCATAAACCGGCTGCCGGGTCCGGAGCACGCGTTGATACGGCAGGTCCTCCGACGGCACCGGCTGGCCATGAAAATCGGCGATCTGCCAGGACGAATCATTGTAAACGCGCTGCTCAATCTGTTCCCGGTTTAAACCAAAGATTTTTTCGGCCTGGGGATTGGCAAAAATGATGCGGCCTTGCGCATCGACCATGGTTATCCCCACCGGGCTGGTTTCTGTGATGCGGCCGAACAAATCCCGCTGGTGCTTCAACTCTGCTTCCCGGGCGCGGCGTTCGGTGATATCGCGGACAATCACCAGGTCGGCGGGCTTACCGTTGTAAAGAAAGGAACGGGCATTGATTTCCACCGGCATCGGATCACCGTTTTTATTCTGCAGTACGGTCTCATAAATGTTCGGCACGGCTTCGCCTTTCAGACGCTGCTCGTAATAATGCACCAGCTGGGGCATAGCCGAGGGATGAACGAAATCAACAAACATCCGGCCCAGGATATGATCCGTGGTATCGCCGTACATATCGGCCAACCGCTGATTGAGAAACATTACCCGGTAATCCTGAAGGATGACGATCCCGTCGTTGGCCTGTTCGACGAGCAGGCGGTATTTTTCCTCGCTTTCCTGCAGGGCGTCCTCGACTCTTTTTTGATCCGAAACATCCCGGACGTACTCGATGACACCCTTGAGCGCGCCGGTTGACTGATCGATGATCGGAAAAGAATACAGGTTCAACCAGCCGAGAATTTTTCCGCCAGCCCCCCGGTAGGGCACATACTCATGGGCGGCCTTGCCGCTTTTTATCACCTGAATGGTGGGGCAGACATCACAGGCCTGGTCCCGGCAATGATATGCCTGATAACACTTCTTGCCTACCAGGGGTTGATTGTGCTGATACCATTTTTCCATGGTGGGATTGACGGCAATGATGTTCAGGTCCAGGTCGAGGATACTGATGCCGTCCTGGACGCTGGCAAAAACATCGTTGATAAACCGTTCACGTTCTAAATTTTGTTTTTTTTCCGCCTCGCTCTTCTCCTTCTCTTTTTTTAACTCGCCCAGCTGCTGCCGTAGTTCGCCGATCTCGCGGAGCAGTTCTTTGTAATTCCTGGTTGGCTCGGCCATGTTTTTTCTGCCTTTTATAAAATCATATTGAGAAACAAATGCTTGTCAAGGGCTCGTGAGGAGCCGGCTTATCCTGGAGAAAAAATATTACGAGACCGTTAGCATTATTTGATGCCCAGTTCCCGGCAGGCAATCAGCAGCCGGTCCAGGCAAAAATCAATATCGTCGCGGGTGTGTTCCACGGATAGAATGAGCCGGATCCGCTCCCGGTTCTGAGCCACGATCAGGCCGTCCGCGAAAAGACGCCGGGTCAGGGAACGCGCCTCTTCCTCATTGCCCAGGCCGATGACAATGATCGGCGTATCGCTGGGCGTGTTAAAGCCTTCCTGTTTCAAGCGCGTGATGGCATACCGACCCTGACTCCAGAGGCGCTGGATCATCTGCTGATTGGCCTTTTCGTCCTGGAAAAAATTCAGCGCCGCGCGGTTGATCTCACCAATGAAGCCCGGCAATTCGGCCGCGTGACCGGCGACATTCTCTTCAATCTTTTTAATCAAGTATTTTTTGCCGGCGACGTAAGTTCCGATGCCGCCGAGAAAACGGTGGAATCCGCCCAGTTCCAGGTTAAGATCTTCATACAGATTGAAAAAATCAACTGCACCCCGTCCGTCTCGGCCGAGAAATCCGAAAGAACCCAGTTCATTAACCACGGTAAAACACTCGTATTCACGGGCGATCGCAATCAAATCGCTCATGGGGCTGATCGCGCCGGACCATTCGTAGATGCCGTCGACGACCAGGACCCTTTCCCGCCGGGCGCTGACCATCTTGCGGAGCTGCTCCAGATCATCCCGGTGATAGAACTCAACCGTGCGGGTGGACATTACCGCCGCGATCGAGGCGGCGGTTTCGTATTCAAGAAAAAAGGTTGCTTTGTCACCGAAAATCGATAGCAGGGCGAAAACGGCCGAGACCTCATCCGGGAAAAAACGCAGGTCATCGGTTTTCTTAAACTGATTCATGGCCTGGCGCAGGGCATCTTCGGCCTGCACCGGGCTCGGGCTGACGGCCAGGCCGTGTTCCTCGATGGCCTGTTTGGCGACTTCTTTTATGTATTCATGGCGGCGCAGGCGAAAGCAGTCGAACGACGTAAAATTGAGATAGCGCTTGTCGCCGAAAAAGAACACCGGTTCATCGGGCAAGCGGACCGGGTCCGGTCGTTCCTCGGCGAAAAGGTGAACCTGCACCGGCCTCATGCCGCGCTCCTGCCGCAACATTTCTTGTATTTTTTCCCGCTGCCGCAGGGACAGGGATCGTTGCGGCCGATTTTCTT
>CBFGIH010000128.1:0-5091 GCA_965648775.1 Caldifarciminota bacterium
ATGATGGATAAATGGTATAACCTGATCGTGCAGATGTGCGGTCAGGATATTCATGTGGCCGCAGGCGGCATAGAATTTAATTTATCGGACAACCATCTGGCCACCGGCAAAGCTGGGCTATTCATCGGCGATCCGCCGTCGAGTGGAACAGTCAAGGTGAATTTTGACGATGTGACCATTGGCCACTGATAAGTTAGCATATTCAAAAACAATAAACAAAATCCATGGCGACCTTTTTGGTCCACAAGCCGAATGAGGATTCCCGGATCATCCGTCTGGACAAAGAACTGATTAAACTCGGCCGGCGCGAGGACAACGATATTGTCCTCGACGACATGTTTGTCTCGCGGTCGCATGCCGAGGTGGCCCGACAAGGTAATGTCTTTATCATTCGCGATCTCAAGAGCCGGTTCGGCACTTTTGTCAATGGTGACCGCGTCACCGAGCAGCCCCTGCATTATGGAGACGAAATCCAGGTAGGTAATATTCTCATCACCTTCGTCGACGAAAAAACCCTGGACCGCATCCCGGAGAAAAGAGGTCCGGCCCACCGGCTGGGCACGACACTCGATCTTGTCGGAAAATTAGAGACGATCCGCGGTCTGATCCAGCGCGGAGTAAAAAAAGAAGAGGTGCTGGAAGAACTGTCCGGTTTGCAGGCAGGGCTCGTGGCCTATCAGAACCGGCTGAACGAATCGGAAAAAGCCAAGGAAGTGGCATCAACCCTCTGCGAGGTCAGCAAGATCATAAACTTCGTGTTTGATCTCAATGTTCTCCTCAATCTGCTGATGGATCTGGCGCTCAAGATCATCCGTGCCCGGCGCGGCTTTATCATGCTTTATGACACTGCGGACCGAAAACTTAAGATCAAGGTCGCCCGCAACATGGGACTGGAACGAGAGACAAAGACCACCGGCATCAGTCAAACTATTGCCTGGGAGGCTTTCCAGAAGGGGGAATTGCTGGCCACGGACGACGCGCTACGCGACGAACGTTTTTGCCGTCAGGAGAGTGTCATCAGTTACGCCATCGGTTCGGTCATTTGTGTGCCGCTCGTGACCCGGGAAAAGGCGCAACTGGGCGTAATCTACGTGGACAATCCAGCGGGTCAGGCTTGCTTTGATGCGGATGACCGCCAGTTCATGGTTTCTTTTGCCCATCAGGCGTCGATCGCAATCGAAAACGCCCAATTGTACGAACAGGTCCGCGCCGAGGAAAAAATCCGGGACCGCCTCCAGCGTTTCTTTTCGCCCGCCGTCATGAAAAAAATCATGGCGGAAGAAAAAGGCTTGACCCTCGGCGGCGAGCATCAGGTCGCCACGATTCTTTTCTGCGACATCCGCGGTTACACTTCCCTGACCGAAAAAATTGACACGCTGGTTGCGGTCCAGATCCTGAATGAATTCTTAAGCAGCATGACCGAGGCGGTGTTCGAAGAAGAAGGAACGCTGGATAAGTACATCGGCGACTGCGTCATGGCAATCTTCGGCGCGCCGGTTTCGCATTCGGATGATCCGCTCCGCGCAGTTCGGACCGCGCTGGTCATGAAACGCCGGGTGGCGGCGCTGAAGACAGAGTGGCGGAAAAAAATCGGCATTCCGGAAATTGAACAGTTTGAGATCGGCATCGGCATTCACACCGGCGAGGTCATTGCCGGTAACATCGGCAATCTCCAGCGCATGGAGTACACCGTGGTTTCCACCGCTGTCAATCTGGCGTCGCGCCTGGAAAACTACGCCGAGCCTGGACAGATCATCATCAGCCGGGCCACATATGATCTCGTCCGGGATTCGATCCAGGTCCGTAAACTACCGCCCGCGAAGCTTAAAAACATCAGTCAGCCGGTTGAAATTTATGAAGTGAGCGGCCAGAAAGAAATTCCTTGAACAAATTTCCATCCTTGGTGGGATGGTTCTACCCCCAGGACATGAATTCTCGTACCACGGCAAACAGAGGTGAGGGTAGAACTTAATTCTCCCCGCCGAAGAACCTTGCTTTTGGTAAGCGGACCATCCAGGTGGATTGATTTTTATAAAACCCCTTGACTTAAACCTGAAGATAGATAAGCTTTTACATGATCTGTTTTCTGCTATATTGTCAATTAGCTCAAGCCGCCGGCGCGGAAACCGTGCTAATCACCAACCTCCCCCGCCTGGATTCCGCGGTCCAGACCCCGGCCGCGGATCCGGTTGACGCCTATGATGGCTGGATCGAGCACTACGGCCGGATGTACAATGTCGATCCCCGGTTGATCCGGATTATCATCGAAAAGGAATCAAAATTCAATCCCAGCGCGGTTTCCAAAAGCGGTGCGATCGGGCTCATGCAGTTAATGCCCAAAACCGCCGAAGCCCTGGATGTCCGAGATCCTTATGATCCCGGTCAGAATATTGAAGGCGGAGTGCGTTTTTTACGTAACCTGATTGATATGTTTGATAACGACCTGGAATTGGCCCTGGCTGCGTATCACGCAGGACCAGCCCTGGTAAAACAGCTGGGCCGGGTACCGTCCATACCGGCCACGCTGGAGTATGTGGACTATATTTTATCCCGTTATGGCAGCAGCCGGAATCAGGCGATCGTGGTGCAGGTTACCAGCGACGGTGTGCCCCTTTTTACCAACCGACCCAAGTAACCTCGTCGCTTAATTTTATAAGTCCTTTTTGATCTGTCAGCAAATGCGGTTTTCTAACGCAATTTATATCAAAAGAAGGCCATGGAATATTTTATCATCTTTTACGGGCGATGATGCCGATGGAAAGGGTAGTGTACTGAAACAGGCGTTTACGTTTCAGCCGTTGCTGCAGGCCGTAAAAGGACGCGGTTAACCGTCCCGGGTATTTTGGATACATGGGCAGGCGGATTCCTAAACGCACCAGCGCCTGCCGGAGCATGCGGTAGAAAATACCCGGCCGGGGCCAATCACCGTAGGCATGAATGGGATCAAAGCCATGCTGGCGGAGCAGGCGTGATAAAGAACCCACCGTAAACTGCCGCTCCCAGCCGGCAAACCAAAGGCCAAACGCTTGCAGGATTTGTTTGACGATGGTGTAGAAATGAATAGTCTGGGGAACATCAACGACCACCAGACCATCCTTTTTTAAAATTCGATGATTTTCCCGCAGGAGTTCATGCGGGTTCGGAAAATGCTCAAGCAGTCCCTGATGAAAAACCAGATCAAAGGTTTCGCCGGCAAAAGGCGTGCGAAGGCCATTGGCCAGGACCAGCCCGACTTCGCTTTGAGTGATGTTCTGCCGCGCCAGGCGCAGGCTCTCGGCTGAGTAATCAAGCAGAAAAACCGACGCGCCATGTTTTTGCATCTTCAACCCGTCGCGGCCGGTGCCGGCCCCGACTTCCAGGACTTTTTTTGAGGCAAAAGAAAAATAGGGATAAACTTCCGCGGTAATGTCCGTTACGGGCGGATATATCTCCTGGACCTTTTTTCCGGCCCAGAACCGATCCCAGACCTCGACGTCTTTACTTTTTATCCCCAATTTTTTCCGGTAGGGAATCAATGACCAGCTGGATGGTTGTGCGCCTTGCCCGCGAATAGTTGTTGTAACTGGAAAACTCGTATTCGCCCGGATCCTTAACCAAGCCGCGGTTCAGGGGCAGGGAATGAATGTAAGCCAGGCGTTCATTGAGCTGTTCCAGGTTTTCGACCAGTTCCGCGCTGAAACTCTGGCTCCAGACCGTGCCTTCACGTTTTTTGTATTCGTTGAATTTACGCGCAAAATTGCCCTTGATGAGTTTCATGATTTTGGAAATATTGAACATGCGGCCGGGCTGGACAATCATGTAGAAGGATTCGGGCATGACGAGGTATCCGTAAAGCTGGTAATTGAGCATGTACCGGTGATAACCCATGGATAAAAGCAAAAAGCGGCACCAGTGAGGATCGTTGAGAATCTCCACGTTATCCTTGGTCGTGGTCCAGATGTAGTAAACGGCACCCGGTTTGATGATTCTTTTCGCCATGATCTTCCTCCTTCCTGTTTTTACCTTACTAATTGTTCCAGCGCCGATTCATCCAGATTTTTGACAATCAGGGTGATCAGATTGAGGACCTGTTCGTAATCATCCATGGAGATGATGCTTGATCCCGAATGGACGTAGCGCGTGGGGACGCCGATGGCCAGGCAGGGGACACCGGCGTGAGTGAGATGGATGGCGCCCGTGTCGTAACCGCCCTTGATCGCGGTCAAATGATAAGGTATATTATTGAGATCGGCGAGTTCGCAGACAAAATCCTTCAGCCGGTTGTTGGGAATCATGGTCCGGTCATAAATCAGGATGCCGACGCCGGCGCCGAGTTTTTCGGTCGGCTCACCGGTATTGCCCGGCGTGTCCCGGCAGATACTCACGTCCAGGGCAAAACCGATGTCAGGGTGAACCCCATAAGCCGAGGTGGTGGCGCCGCGCAGGCCAACCTCTTCCTGGACCGTGCCGGCCAGAAAAATCGTGTTGGGATGTTCGATTGCCGTAAGGTTGTTGAGCAGTTCAATGAGCAGGGCGCAGCCCACCCGGTCATCCCAGGCCTTGGCCATGAGCAGATCATCATTGGCGAGGCGCTCCAGCCGCCCGGCGGGAAAAATCGGATCGCCGGGTCGGATGCCGAGTTTTTCTCCCGGGTGAAAGGACTTGGTGGCGCCGACATCGATGTACATTTGATCCAGTTCCGGCATTTTTTTGCGGTCTTCCGGGGTCAGTTCGTGAATCGGTTTGAGGCCGATGACGCCGGGGATCAATTCCCCCTTGCGGTTGCGGATTGTAATCCGCATACCGGGCAGATTGCCCGGCCACCAGCCGCCGATGGGCAGAAATTTTATGAAACCTTCCTTGGTGATTTCCTGGACGATGAAGCCGATTTCATCCATGTGCGCCGCGAACATGATTTTCGGCCGTTCGGAAGAACCAGGTTTTTTTGCGATAATGCTGCCCAACCGGTCACGGATAATCTCCGCATGATTGGAGAAATGCTTGCTCAAAATACTGATGATGTTTTCTTCATAACCGGAGATGCCCAGGCTTTCCGTCAATTCCTTAAACAGCGTAAAACGTTCCACTTGACCTCCTTACACGTCCAGGTTC
>CBFGIH010000129.1:0-3645 GCA_965648775.1 Caldifarciminota bacterium
CGATGATGAGAAAGAGCAAAAAATGAGCCGGGAAAGGGATTTGAACCCCCGACCTGAGGTTTACAAAACCTCTGCTCTACCCCTGAGCTATCCCGGCGTAAAACCGGATTATATATTATTCAATTCAAGCGGAAAGTCAATAAGGATAAACCCGAGCCTGATGTTGCGCGCGCAAGGGTGAGAATTTACCAGACCGATTATCTGGTTAAAATCAACTTTTCGGTCAACACGCTTGCCGGCATTTCCAGCCGCACGAAATACACGCCGGCCGGCATTGGTCCGCCGTTTTGATCAGTACCGTCCCAGCGTAAAACCGTCGGCGGGTTGTTGCCGGTCAAAGCAAGATCCGCCGATAAATCTCTGACCATGCGGCCCGAAATATTGTAAATCGCCAGCCGGCACTCCTGATCCGAAAATCGCGGCTTCTGCACCGTAAAGCGTATTTCTTTTCGGCCGGGATTGGGCGCAATGCTCAGAAACGGTTTTGCCCGGCCGGGTTCCTGCTCGGCAACGCCGATATTGGTTACGATCACCCGGCGCAAGCCGGAATAAGCGCCCCAGCCCCAGGCGGCGTTGTTTCCCCGGACGTAATAATAATACTCGCCCAGTGGATGGTTGTTGAACTGATAAAGCGTATCCGTGATATTGGAGGAAATCACATTGACGGTCGTGAAATAATTTGCCGGCCGGATATCGTCCACATAGAAACCGCCGCTTTGCGTGCCGGAGTCGTACATGGTCCGGAACTGGAAATAGACTGACTTGCCGATCCAGGGCGCCAGGGAATAGGCCCGGCGCTGCCACGATGTCTGGGTGCCGGTAAACCGCATGGTATCGGCATTAAACCATTCCAGGCCGTCCTCGGACACCTCCACGACCGTGACATCGTAATTGTTCTCCAGGTTGTAATAACACCAGAAGGTCAGGGAATCGCCGCTGCGCACCAGGTAAGGATGTACCGTGCGGGCGGTCGTGTTTTGATTGGCGGTGTTACCCGACCAAAGGCTGTGGGTAGCGGTGTGCGCCTGGGTTGTGGATAAAGAATAACCGGTTAGGACCCAGCGCGTGGTGCCGCTTTCTAAACTGTCGGTCTTGACCACGGGCCCGGATAGTTCCACCAGTTCCCAGCGGTTAGGATTGTTGTCGTAGGCATTGCGCGGGTGCCAGGACAGAACAAAGGTCGGATTGACCGAATCGCGCGGATTGATGGCCGGCGGCGCAACCATGCCGTCGGCGACTAAAATCAAGGAATCCGCGAATCCAGCCAGGTATTTTGCCGCCTTGAAAACCTGGCGGGAAATGTTGTCCAGATCGGCCTGGGGTTGATAAAACGCGGTGCCGGTTTCGGATCCGTAAAAAAGGCAGGCCAGGCCGTTGACCCAGTGATTGAAACCGTAAACCCAGTCGCGGGCACCGCCAGAAGTGGGATAGGGATTGACATAACCCTGGCCCGGCGTGTAGGTGCCGCCGCCCAGGCGCTGCATCAATGAAGCCAGGTAATTGCCCTTGCTGACGTAAAGCGCCGAATCCGGCGGCGCCTGGCCCTTGTAACTCCAGGGCCACATCAGCTGCTCACCGTAACTGTGCAGGGAAATGCCTGTGGTCACGTTGTGCGACCGGATAAAACTGGTATAGGCCTGGATCTCGTTGCCCGAATAAGCATAGGCGCCAGGAAAGGTCTGACCCGACGGCAGGTGCTCGCATTGACCTTCATCGGCCGCGCCCCAATAACCAGCTGCTTCGCCGTTGCAGGCGCCGCCGTAGTTCCGGTTGCAGTCCGTGCCGATGGCGCCGCCAAACGGTTCGCGGTTTTTGCGCCAGGATAACTGACCGGGATAATCATAAACATAGCCATCCACGTTGATCAGGGGAAAAACGTAGATCTCCGTGGTGTTGATGATTTCCTGAATTGAAGGCACCGAGGCGTACGACCGCAGCAGGGAGTCGGCGAAGAACAGGCAAGCCTGGGGTGTCGCCCATTCCCGGCTGTGGTGGCAGCCGTCGAGCGAGAAACGCGGCTCGTTTTCTTCAACCGTGACGTTATCGGAAATTTTCACATAATGCAGAGCCCGGTTTTCATAGGTCCGGATCGGCAGAGAATCGAATTTGCACAGCGCCGGGTAATTCTGCGCCAGGTGTTGAAGCGAATCCCGGATTTGCGGATAAGAAAGATACGAACCCCGGTATTGCTGTTTTTCCTTTTCCAGACTGGGAATCGTGATTTCGTAAGCCAGCCCGGAGGCAGCAATCCGGGCCAAACCGCTCTGGTCGGTCACCAGGTCAAACCATTCGCCGGCCCGGCCGGCCGCGATGTCCAGTGATTTGTCGGAGATTTTTTTCAGGTCTGGCCAGGATTTGGCATATACCCGGACCACCATGTCCTGGGCCAGAGTTAGGATCGAGACCATGGATAATAATATGAAAACTCTTCGCATGTTACCTCCAGTTGCGGATATTAAATTATCTTACTTATTATCCGGGGATAGTCAATGCTTTGTTTATCCGCGGGATTTTATCCTGTTAGAGAAAAACACCGATTGCCATCGTCAGTCAATTCCCCTTGAAAACAGACGGCGGTCAGGACCACCGTCGCGCATGCCCTTGGTGGCCGCAAGTGCTCTGATAAAATTTTATAATCAACGGGAAAACGCTATTCCGGTAAAGGAAACCGGATTACGAAACGGCTGCCGCCGGCGGCCGGCGCCTCCACTTCGATGCGCGCGTTGTGCATTTCCACGACTTTTTTTACCAGCGCTAGGCCCAGGCCGATCCCGGTTTCCTTGCGGGAATAGAAAGGACTGAAAATGCGCTCCCGCTCGGTTTCCGGCACGCCCGGACCGGTGTCCTGCACCGAAAAATACGCCGCTGCCGCGGTCTGGCCGGTTTCAATGATCACCGTGCCGCCGCCGCTGACGGCTTCCACCGCGTTGCGCACCAGATTGCCGGCAGCGATGGTCAGCATTTCCTGATCCGCCTGGATCACGGCCGGCCCGGTAACGCGCACCCGGATCTCGACGCCCTCCGGCACCGGCACGCGGGAATGGACATCTTCGGCCAGACGGCTCAGATCCACCGGGGACAGAATCAGCCGCGCGGGCCGGGCGTATTCTAAAAGACCGGCGATGAGTCGCTCCATTTCCTGGCATTCAGCGGCAATCGCGGCCGCGCTTTCCTTGCGTCCCTTTTCCGCCAGCCGGGCGTGGCCTGCGATCGCCGCGATCGAGTTGCGAAATTCGTGGGCAATGTAAGCGGCAAAATCCGTCAGCAGGTGTTCCTGGTTTTTCATTTTCCGGAAAAGCTCGCTGAAGGTCTCGGCGATGAAATCTTCGCGCCGCAGTTCGACGCCGTATTGACGCGCCACGCCCGCCGCGTAACGCATGGGCAGAAAAAGATTGCGAATCAGGTAAACGCCGAGAAAAAAAACAAAAAACAGGGACATGGTGATGTAAATCAGATGCCAGGTGAAAAGACCGCCCAGCGGCTGGTAACCGGCGCTGAACGCCGCGTAAAAAAGGTATTCGCCGTCCTGGTCAAAATACAGATATGCGCGGTCGCGGATCAGCATCTGGCCGGGCCGCGGCCAGGCGGGAAAAATCTGGCGCAGATCCAACGCCGCCGCCGGGCTGATTCCCGGCAGGTCCATTG
>CBFGIH010000129.1:3655-5068 GCA_965648775.1 Caldifarciminota bacterium
AATCGTAAATCACCTGTCCCTCGGCATCCGCCACGATCATGCGTTCCGCGTCAAACGCCGCCTTGAGATTTAGCATCAGGTACTGCCGGTTCGGTGATTTTTCGAACCGTTCCAGGTAACCCAGGCACAGGCTGGCCAGGGTCATGATCCGGCCGCGGTCCTGCCGCTGAAAATCCGCGCGCAAACGGAGACTGATAATGAAATTGACCACGGCCAGAAACAGGATCAAAAAAATGAAAATCACGGCAATGTAGGTGATGTCCTTGAGATACGTACCCGGGCGCTTTGCTTTCATTTGAAACCGCGGACGGTTTTACCGGATCACGGTCATCCGGCCCCGGGTGCGCTGGATGTTGCCGCTGGTCGTTTCAATCACATAAAGATACATACCGCTGACGATTCGGTCATGGCGATCATTGGTCAAATCCCAGTAGGCGCTGCGCCGGAGCGGGTCCACCTCGTCCGGCGAATCCAGCACCCGCACCCGTTCTCCGGCCAGGTTATAAATGCTGACCTTGAAATTCGGATACTGGTTACCGAGTTCTGTGGTGTCGGACGGGTAGTAGGTGATCACGACTTTCTGGCCCCAGGAGGGCAGGCGGTCGGCCCGGAAAGGATTCGGATACGCGGCCACGCGGCCGAACAAAACCGGTGCGATCCAGAAGGAAGCGGTCATGCTGGGTCCGGCGCCGGAAATCTGATACACGGTCACGCCGGTCGGATTTTGCTGGTAATCCCAGCTGGCGGGTGTCGAGGACTGGCCAAAACCGGTGCTGTCGTCTTTCCATAAATCCGCGGCCGTGCCCCAGGTGCCTTTAAGCAGGCAGGATTCGTCGCCGTCCGCCTGCATGATGCCGACCAGGGGATGGCGCTCGTTGTCATTCTGTTCGCCGGAAACACTGCGCCGCGTATCGTCGCAGTGCAGAATCAGCAGGCCGTCGCCGGGCAGACCGCGGTCAAAGCCGGTCCGATAGCGGTTTTCCACCAGGAAATACTCGCCGAAACTGCCATTGTCTTCCCAGTCCGGTCCGCCCGGATCTTCCATGAGCCGGACCGCGGCCGGGCTGGCCGCGCTGGCGGCTAATGAGTGGTTTTCGAGCCGGGTCACGCCGGTGCGCTCCACGGCCTGCGGCATGACCCAGCCCAGTTGGTACTTGGCCCAGGCGCAGAGATGAGTCGGCGAAGAACCGGGCGGATCCGAAGACGAAGCGCGGCCCCAGGAACCACCGGCCATCAAGCAGAACCAGCCCAGGCCGTTGGTCGAATAATCGTGGTCATAAAGATCCGGCAGGTTCAATTGATGGCCAAATTCGTGGACAAAGACGCCGCAGGTGATCCGGACCGCCGGGCTCACCAGCCGTTCCGGTTCCATGGAATAAAAATCCACGGCCACGCCGTCTGAGGACTGATAAG
>CBFGIH010000130.1:0-5066 GCA_965648775.1 Caldifarciminota bacterium
GAAGCCATGCACCGGCTGCAGGAATACGATTTCCCGGGCAATGTCCGGGAACTGGAGGGAATTCTCCGCCGCGCCTGCAGCCATTGCCGGACCGACCGCATCGGCCTGGCCGACCTGGGATTGACCGTGGCGCCGGTTCAGACCCTGACGGAGATGGTGGAAGAATTCCGGCGCCGCGTGATCCGGGCACAAATCCGGCATTACCGCGGCGACGTGCGCCGGGCCGCGGCCAGCCTGAAAATTTCCACACGGAGTTTGTATCGTTACCTGAAAAAAGATAAAATAATTGAGGAGGGAGAAGAAAAATGAAAAAAGCGTTTCTGGTAGGTATCAACGACTATCACCCGGCCGGCAGCGGCGGTCCGGATTTAAGCGGCTGCGTGAACGATGTGCGCGACCTGGCCAACACCCTGGTGATTTGCGGCTTCGAGCCGAAAAACATGCGGCTCTGCACCGACCGATCCGCGACGCGGGACAACATCCTCAAGGGCCTGGCCTGGCTCACGGCCGGCGCCCAACCAGCGGATTCGCTGGTGTTTTACTATTCGGGCCACGGCTCGCAGATCGCTGATACTGATCAGGACGAGATTGACCGCAGCGACGAGATCCTGTGCCCGCATGACATTGATTTTAACCGCCGGCTTTATATCACCGACGACGACCTGCGCGAGCGGTTCAAGGGCCTGACCGGCCAGGCTAACCTGGAAGTCATTTTGGACTGCTGTCACGCCGGCACGGCGACCCGCGGCGATAACAACCATAGCCGGCCGCGGTACCTGACGCCGCCCCTGGATTTTTCGTTTCACCTTGATTATGAACCACGGCTCAAACGTCATCGCCTGCTTCGGCCGGGCAATGGAACGTGCACGGCCATGCTGGTGCCGGATTTTAACCACACGCTCTGGGCAGCCTGCAAGGACAACCAGACCTCAGAAGAAACCATGATTGAGGGCCGGGTAAGAGGCGTGTTCACCTATCATTTTTGCCGGATCCTGCGCCGGACCAGCGGTGCCATCACCCGGCAGAAACTGGACCGGCTGTTGACCGCGGCTATCCGGCGCGAAGGTTTTGCGCAGGTGCCCCAATTGGAAACTACCCGGGAAGAACTGCGGGAAAAGCCGTTTGTGTAAGTACGGGGCGATATCCCATCAACTGCACTACCACCGGCAAATAAGATTAAAGCCGGATCTGGAACGGGAACTGATCAGCTTTATGAAAATGATTTATCGCCATGTAGCAACCGCGGCGATTCCTGCCTCAGCGCTATACCTATATCTTTTTTCGCACGGGTTAAGGCAGAGCAAACACGAATTAACTTTATTCAATTTTGATAATCTTGAGTACCTTTTGGCCCTTCGCAGCCAAGCGGGCGAAGTAAACGCCCCCGGGAACGGCGTGACCCGTTTGGTCCGTGCCGTCCCACGTCAGGATTTGGGCATGTGGATTTAACGATGAGTTAAATGACATGGTCTTTATCCAGCGGCCGGAAACGTCATAAAGGTCAAGCCCCAAACCCGTGCGTCCAATCCCGGCGCGGATCTGAACGGCGCGCCGGCAGGGATTGGGCGCTGCATAGAAGGTCACCGCAGCGTGGCGGGAAGCATCCTCCGCCATGGGCAAGTCAGTCGCGTTTTCGTAGATCCAGACATTTCCATCCTGACCACCCAGCAGGAGGTCAAGGTCACCGTCTTCGTTCCAGTCGACCAGGCGCAGCCGTGATTCGGTCAGGGCATCAATGAATCCGCCCTCGGTGGTCTTGAGGGTTTCATAAGCGGCCGCGAATATCGGAACTTCGTTGGTGCCGATATTGGCATAGAAATAAACAAAACCGTTGTCATTGCCGAGGACCAGGTCTTTCAAGCCATCTGCGTCCAGATCATAAATGGTGGGATTGGCGCGTGGCTGGAACAGCAGCTGGCCCCCGGCTTGAAGCAGAAAGTGCTCATGAAAAAATGGCTGGTTATCGGTGCCGCAGTTCTTGTAAACGCGGACATTACCGGTGTCGGGGAGGTTATAGCGGGCTTCGCCCAGGATCAGGTCCTTGCGGCTATCTTCATCCCAGTCGTGGATGAATGGGAAACTGTTCTCATTGACCCGGATGTCCACCATGGTCCCGCTGCTGTCCCGCTGGACATGGCCGACGCGATGCAGTCCTGTCCCGGACTCAAGAAACAGGGTCACGTAACCCTCACAATCGCCCGTGATCAGATCGCGCAAGCCATCGTTATTCCAGTCGCAGACCGCGACCGTGGCCCCCTGGCATCAGGTGTAAGGCAGGGTGATGATCATCCCGTCTGCCGTCAGGTAAGTAAAACCGTCAAACCGCGGCTGAGGGTCAGTGCCGACATTGGGATAAAACCGGATCAAGCCAGATTGGAATTGGCCAACCAGCAGGTCTTTGCGGCCGTCGCCGTTCCAGTCATAAGCAACGGGCGCGCTGTAAAATCCCACATCCAGCGAATCTACCCCGTCAAACAAGGCTGCACCGGGATGAAAAACCGGCGCGCGCGCGAAAACGACCGGGCACCGGACAAGGGGTAGGGGGCAGAGGGCCACGTAGCTATAACAGATAAAAAAATGAAAAAATGAGGATCGAGGCATCTCAGTCGGTCTTGATGATCTTGAGCACCTGCTGGTCGGTCGCGGTTTCGGCCCGCAGGAAGTAGACCCCTGGCAGAACCGGGCGGCCGTTTTCGTCGGTTCCGTTCCAGGAGACAGGATGCGCGAAAACCCCCGAAGACAGGTCCTTGACCAGCCGGCCCGCGGTGTCATAGATTTTCAGCGTTAAATTCTTTATCTGGCCGCTGCCATTGCCAACCGTGAAACGAACTTCGTTGCGAAACGGATTGGGCGCGGCATAAAGCGCAGTGATCATGCCGGCGCCCGGCATTTCCTCGGCGCCGATATAGGTGTTGACCTGGCAGAGGAGCCAGTAGCCCGGATCAAAAGTGATGGAAGTGACATTGTGCGAGACGAAGTATTCCCGGAATTCGTTGGCGGCCGCGACCGCGATGCTGACCGTGGTGTCGCCACCGGTCCAGTTGAAGCGGATTTGAACCGGCATGTGGAACACCGCCGGCGCGTTGGTCTGGACCTGGAAAAGGTTGATCCGCACCCGGTAATTGGGGCCGGATGCAGCGCAGTTCCAGTAAAGATTGTACTGCGGGTGGCCCTGGCCATATACCCACTCGTTGAAAAACCAGGACAAGTCCTGGCCGTAGCGCCGGCTGAAAATGCGGTTCATATCGCCGGTGCTGGCGGTTTTGTAGGCGAAGGAATCGAGATACTCCCGGATGGTCGGAAAATAACGAGCTGGATCCAGGTAGCGCAGCATGTGATAAACCCACGAGGCCTTGCAATAGGTGTAGCCCCAGTTAAATTCATCACCCGCGGGCGGATTGTACAAGGGTCGGCGGCTCGAGGCGTCGGCGCTGAAATAAGAGTTGGCGCGGTTGCGCATGGTGCCGACAAAACTGTCCGCGCCGAACCGGTACCAGTTATAATTGGCGTCCGAATAAGTGGCAAAACCTTCATTGAGCCAGATATCCCGGAAATCCACGCAGGTGACCATGTCGCCGCCCCACTGATGGGAAAGTTCGTGGGCCATGCCGTTTTCGCTGTTGTTCGTGATCCAGTTGCGGTGAATCGTGGTTTGTTCCTGGTGTTCCATGCCGCCGTAGGCAAAGGGGTAGACCGCGTCCTGGCCGTAGCGCTTAAAAGGATAACGGCCGTACAAGGAGTCGAACAGGTACATGGCGTTGG
This sequence comes from Caldifarciminota bacterium, assembly GCA_965648775.1. Classification (GTDB taxonomy): domain Bacteria; phylum Hydrothermota; class Tepidihabitantia; order SM23-42; family JAOAFX01; genus CBFGIH01. The sequence goes on from CBFGIH010000130.1 coordinate 3,763, forward strand.
GCACGTGCGAGAAGGCGGTGCGCGAGGCGGCGGAATCTTCCGGCCAGATGAAATGGCGGATTTCAATGGAATCCGCCGGAGCGTGTAAATACCACTGGGACCAGACCGCGAAGCGGGATACGCCAAAGTGCATGAGATAGGTGGCGATCGGATAATTCTCCTGCCAGGTGAAGGTCTTGGTGTTGCCGGGATTGGTGACGACGCTGGTCAGATCGCCGTTGGCGCAGACCGTGAAACTGTCGGGCGCGGTCACTTTGATGACACAGCCCTGCTCGGCTTTATCATATGGCTGGTCAAAGCAGGGCATCCAGCGCCGGGCATCCCAGCACTCGCTCATGGTGTAGCCCACGGCGTGCCGGGTGGAGGAGTTGTAGTTCCGGGGGTAAAAGCAGTAGCCGTACTGGGTGGCGGTCACGCTCCAGGAGCCATGATAACGGATATAGATCATGAACGAATCGCCGTTGTTATAGACCTGGGGCAGATTGACACGCAGGGTTTCGCCGCCCGTGACATAAGTGGCGTTTGTGCCATTGACCCGAACCGAGTCAATGGTCAGGGTCGCGCTGTGTAAGGTGGCGAAGTTAAGTCCGTTCTGCCGGCTCCGGCAATAAATGCGGTTTAAACCGCTTAAACTGCGGCCGGTCATGGGCACGGTGATGTCAACTTCGTATTTCCGCACATCATAAGAATGAAGGGAATCTTTTAAAAATACCGGCGGACTGGGCCGGGAGCAAAGATATTTCGTTTCGGTGTTCTCCGGTCCGAGCCATTGGCTGAGCAGCACAAGAAAAAGAATCATAAAACCTCCCTGATTAGAATCTAATCTTGATCTATTATGACGAATAATAGATTGTTTGTCAAGATCTTCACCTCCTTAAATTATCGGCCCACGCGCGGGCCGTCTAACCGGGCCGAGGTGATTATGGCCTGGGACAGAATAATCGTAATGCAACTTACCCCTTGACAAAGGGCTAAAATTTATTATACTTAAGTATACTTAAGTCTATGCCGAGGTCAGCAAATCTGTAATCCTTTGCTTTTTTGTGCGTAGGGTTACAGCGGGGCCCGTTTCGGAGGCGGGCTCCGATCTTTTAGGAGTAAGTGAGATATTAGGCTTTATAAAATATCCCTGATTTCCATTACCATCATCTACCCTTGACATGATTTTATTACCCAATATACTATAATAATAAAAAATCATTTATTGGAGGGCGTATGAAAACTTTCATTGCTTTATTCATGCTCGTTCTGGCCGGCGTTGCTGCGCAAGCCAATCCGATTATGATCAAGGTGATCAATGAATT
>CBFGIH010000131.1:0-2175 GCA_965648775.1 Caldifarciminota bacterium
TCATCTTGATGGCCATGGCCGTAGCCACGCAGCCCGTGGGAATACCAGGGTTGCTGCCGTTATGAACGGCGACCGTGTCATTGTAATACGGCAGTTGACCCCACCGCGCCGTAGGCCAGAGGATATAGATATCCCGGCCGCGCGATTCGAAAACGGCTTGGCTGAGGTCTTCGTTAAGGCGCGGCCTGATATATATCCAGTCCGGGTGGACCGCCGCGCCCGCGTTCTGCAGGCGCGCGGCCAGGATCTTGGTCAGAAAATCCCGCATGAAGTTACGCTCCGGCTCATCCCAACGGAAACGCGTATCCGCGCTGAACACCAGGACCGGCTCGATCCGGTCATCAGCCGAAACTACGCAAAAACCGGCTGGCTCATATTCTATGACATACGCTCGGATTTGCGCCGGCACCTGCTGGCTCAGCGTTCCTTCATCCGTCAGGTAATTTATCCGTTGACGGGCAAACCGGTTGATTCTTTCGACTCTTTCTTCTTCGGATAATGATCGGTAGCTAAAATTCAATTCCATGGCCATCCAGAGATCGGCGGTACGCACTGCTTCTTCGGGTGGAACTGGATTCGACCAGACGATACCGATGATGCAGGACAAGATCAGGGATTGTTTGAGACGCTTCATAGCCCCATCCTCACTGCAGGCTGACCAAAACCAGGATCTGCCCTTTCTGACCTTTAGCCAGCCGTTCCATCGCCTTGCCCAGGACCGCGCCCTTGGCGCGGTCATAATTCAGCGCCTTCATCGCGTAACCCGGCGTGTCTGCGGTCGTGAGCAAATCACCCGGTTCGATCGCGGCCAATGACGCGTCGACATTGCAGTAGACCCGGCCGGCCAGGGCCACGTTGTGGTCAAAATCTGCCGTGCCCAGTCTAACCCCAGACGAAAGGCCGTTGCCGCCGGCCACGATGCCGGCCACCTTCGTATCATAGGCGCGGTGACTGACCGCCAGTTTCCCTGGATTCTTGGGGTCGATGATCAGGACCGTGCCGGCTTTGATCTTCTCCGGCTGGCTCACGTCGAACCCCTCGGCGTAATCCAGGCCCTCACCCAGTTCCAGGACCGCGTTGCCGGTCGCCTTGCTCTGGATCACGAGGTTACCCCGGAAGATCGCCGCCGTGTCGCTGGTGCCGGCGCGCACTTCTAACCGGACCGCCGGGCTGGAAGTGCCGATGCCGACGTTGCCCGAGACCGCGGAATACATGTTGCTACCGGATATGGTCCAGTCCGCGTCCGTGGGCGAGCCCCAGGACACCGTTCCGCTGCCGTCCGTGATCAAAACCTGGCCATTTGTACCATCGGTGGTGGGGAACTCATAGCCGTTCGCCTCGGTGCCGAACCGGACGTGGGGCATATCCACCATGAAGGTCGAGTCCTGCGTTAGGTTGGAATTGATACCGAAAAGGTAGGAGTAATTGGCGCCGGCGAAGATCGTATCCGCGTAACCGCCGAGGATCGCCGAGTATTTCCCAGTCGTGCTGTTTAGATAACCGGCACCGATGAAATTGAACGAATCCGAAGCAGTGTTATTCTGGCCGCCACCGACCGCCGATAAATGGCCGGTGCCGGTATTGTTGATGCCGCCGCTGACCGTGCTGTAACTGCCCGATGCAGTGTTTCCGGTACCACCGGCCACCGTGCTGTAATTACCAGTCGCCCGGTCATTTGCGCCACCGACCACCGCGGCATATCCACTGGCCATGTTAGTCCGACCACCGAGGATCGCCGAGAAATCACCGATAGCAGAGTTGGAATCCGCCTCGGTCGCGTTGCCGCCGCCGCTGACCACCGAGTACGCCCCCCGCGCTTTATTATATCTGCCGCCGCCCACAGTCGCAACCGTGCCGCTGGCAAGGTTTTGATACCCGCCACCCACGGTTGAAGTCAATCCGCTAGCAGAATTGTATACGCCGCCGGCGATGGTTGCGTTGGTGCTGGCGTTGTTCTGAAAACCACCGGCCACCGTGCCCATGTAAATGGCGTAGTTTGATTGACCGCCGCCAACCGTCGCGTAATTACCACCGGTCGAATTGTTTGTACCGCCAGCCACGACCGCGTACTGGTTAGGAGCGGAGTTTTGGTAGCCGCCGCCCACGAACGCGCGCAGGCCGCCAGCCGTGTTCTGATATCCGCCAGCGACCGTTGCCCGCTCGCCGCTGGCCGTG
>CBFGIH010000131.1:2185-5047 GCA_965648775.1 Caldifarciminota bacterium
ACTGGCCGCCGCCCACGAAAGTGTATTGGTTACTCGCCGTGTTGTGGTCTCCGCCGCCGATGGCCGCGCTCCAGCCGCCGGCGACGTTATAACTCCCGCCCGCGACCGTGGACATCTCGCCCCGCGCGCCGTTGTACTGGCCGCCGCCTACCGTTGAACGGTTCGCCGCGCTGTTGTACAAACCGCCGGCGATGGTGTTGTACTTGAAGTTATTGCCGCTGATACCCGTCGTGCAGGCCACGCCAAAATTAACATGCGTGCTGTCCGCATTGCCAAAAGCTACGTTGCCCGGACGGGTCAGGCCCCATCGGCCTGACATCTGCAGGGTCGTGTCCGCGCCGTCGGAAACCAGGAAAATCCATTTGCTGTCCGGGGTTGAAGCATAGGCAAAAAGGGACGTATCCGAATAGGTCGCGGTGTAAGCGTACGGCACCGAAACGATCCGCGTGCGCGGACTGAGTGTCTGCCCGGCGATCGACATTTCGAGCCAGCGATCCGCGCCCGTCTTGAAAACTGAGTCCGGAATCGGATTCACGCCCCCCAAAAGGACATGAAAAATCCCGTTTTCCACGGCCACGGACGAAATGGTCTCGGTCCATTTCAAACTGCCGGACGAAACCGCGTCGTAAATTGTAAAAGTCATGGAAACTGAGGGATTCGTTAGCGGGTTACCCAGCGTATCCGTCAGGTATCCCTGATAATTGAGCAAACATGGTCCTGACCGCGTGCCGTCCTGGATATCCCGGCCACTATCCGCTGCGCAAATAACGATGATGGCAATGATGAGCATAATGAATATTGAGCGTTTCATGTCTACCTCCTATCTCACTGCGAGAGTGAGATTGATTACAAAAATAAGAGTGCAAATAATGATGTTATTAACAAATCACCTGATTTTAATATTATAATATACCAACTAATAGACTTAAGTCAAGATAAAAGAAGCCTGTTGCCCGGCTTTGACAAAGACATAGCCGTACAATTTCCACTCCCCTTAATCATCTTAAGCGGGGTTTTGGCAGCGTGATAAATCCGGCTATTGCAAGCTGACTTGAAATTGAATTCCGCCGAGTTGAGTCGGAATGATGAGATCTTTAGTCAAGGCCGGTTGCTCCACGCCATCAATCAGGATCATGAAATGAAGAGTGTCCGTAAAATTTGTGCTGTCGCTTTTCCAGAGCTGGCCAATCAATTGATCACCCTTGCTGAGTGTCTCGACATATTCATGGGGTGTCGTGCCGGTCATGGTCACTTGTGGCTCCGTGTTGATCTGATAATGTCCATCGTACGCGACCGCCAGGTTCTGTCCATTGGTCAAGGAAATTGTCACTTCCTTCGTCTTGCTGCAGGAAACCAGCAATAATGAAGCACTCACTAATAACGCCATCAGGTATTTCATCTTTCCTCCTCTGTTAAAAAATTATATATTATCCCCTAAACAACAACACTTCCGAAGGATTTTTCTCAATCGCTTATGGCGCATAAAATAAACCCAGTGAGAAATGATAATCGGCAGCTTTTTCCGTGGTGTCTTCGCGCGCCTGCATGTTGGCCGTGAATTCGGGTACAAGCCTCAGTTTATTGAGTTTGATTTCTGCGCCCAGGCCCAGGATGGCAAAAGCGGTGGCATTACCGCCGCCCAAATCATCCTCAAAGGCGTCACCACTGTAGAACTCCCAGCGATGCAGACCGGCCACCTGGACGTTAAGCCCGATTCCAAAACTAAGATAAGGCGAAACGACCGGGATCATGCCCCCTTTAAGTGCCAGGGTCAGCGGAAAATACAGATTATCGTATTTGTAGATGTTCTTGAGGATTTCTTCCTCTCGGCTCTGGACGATCGAGCGGTATTGATACGACATATCCAGACTGAACAGCTGGAAAAAATCTCCGCCCATGGACAATCCGGCCATGCCGCCGGTGCCGGTGAAAGCGCCGTTGCCGTCTGCCAGGTCCAGCGTGCTGAAGGTCAGACCAGCCCGGCAGCCCGAACGCAGCTGAATCGGTTTGAAGCCGCAGCCAAGCAATAACAGACTGACCAGTATGCCCAATATGGCCGCCGTTTTCATGATCGCTCCTTTCCTTAGTACATGGCTCAATCCGGCAATTGAAACCGAGCTTCTTTCCATTGTCTCAGCCAACGCTGGTAGGTCTCAGCAATGTCCGGTTCGTGGGCATCAATCTGCAGATTCTTGATTTTTTTCTCATAATTTTTGCCAATCATGCCCAGGGGCAGGGTGATGACGCCGAAAAGAAAAAGTATGGTGATGGCTTGAGTTTGGTTGCCGCTGACAAACATTATGACCATGACCATGAAAAAAATAATATAAAGCGCAAGATACACGATGGCCATTCTCATGTTAATGTTGATGATAGTTTTAACCGCCATCAGATCGGGTCGGAAACGAATCACGCCTCTGGTCCGGCGCATGAACTGTTCGATCCGGAATATGTTGTAGCCGTGCATCACGGCGGCACTTATCAGTGCGATCAGTAATATGGTCAGTCCGCTCGCGGTCATGTCACCAACCTTATTATTCGCCCATCAACACCGATGAAAAAATTTTTCCGTCATCATTAACTTTCCGCAACGACATAAAAATGTTTTCCATATAAAAAATTCAGCGCTAACCGCAACTCGATGACAATCCTTTATTGAACAATGATCTTGCCCAGACTGGTGAGGCCGCCGTTTTCAAAGCGGTAAAGATAAATTCCAGCCGCAACCCTGGCGCCCGAATGATCCTGCAGGTTCCAGGTCAACCGCTGGCCCTGGCTGGTGCCCATGCCCGAGAAAGACTTTATCTCCCGGCCGGTCAGATCAAAGATCCGAATGGCATATGCATCTGATATTAGCCGGGA
>CBFGIH010000132.1:0-4988 GCA_965648775.1 Caldifarciminota bacterium
TCATATCCTCGGATAAATTCGCGGCTTTGAAGATCACCACAAACCGGTGCTCCTTAGCCGCCTGGATGATGACGGGAATGCCATCCAATTCGGGGATTGAAGCCTGAAGCTTGTTGCAAATCCGCACGCATTCTTCGGTTTCAATCCGACCGGCGCGCCGATCCGTGACAATGCCGTTTTGAATCGTGGCGAAGTTGCCTCGAATTGCCAGGTCGCGCGCCTCCACTTCCAGGCCGATGCCCAAGGCCTCGAGGATGCCCCGGCCGATCTGGGTCTGAATCGGATCATAGCCAAAAAGCGCCAGGTGCGCCGGGCTCGAGCCGGGCGTGATCCCTGGTAGCACTGGTACGGTTTGCCCGAAGGCGCTGCGCCGGGCCAGTTGATCGAGATTTGGCGTCGGCGCGGCCTCCAGGGCGGTCTGGTCTGGATTGGGTAAATCGCCCAGGCCGTCCAGGACCAGTAAAACAATTTTATGCTCATTGGGTTGCAGCAATTCGTTCAAGATCCTTTCCATATGTGCTCCTCTTCCATCATCACTATACATGAAAATCTCTGCGGGTCAAGCGAAAACTGGCCAGACTTTAAACATGCCGGGAAGCCGTACTGTTTATTGCCCTTCATCCCGATTTCAATCTTTGGTGAATATCGTCAGGGACTCGATATGGTAAGTCTGGGGAAACATGTCGAAGATCAGCGCCTGCTCCAGCCGGTAGCCGCCGGCCTGCAGCAAGGCGGCGTCCCGAGCCAACGTGGCCGGATTGCAGGACAGGTAAAGCAGAATTCGGTTATCGGTTGCCGCCAGCGCCTGGCACACGGCGGGTTCAACGCCCCGGCGGGGTGGATCCATGATGACCAGATCGATCCGGGCAAAATCTTTGATCCGCACCGCCGCGTCGCCCGTAACGAAACGGAGGTTGTGGCACTGGTTTTGCCGGGCCGCCGCCATTCCTTCCGCCACCATGACCTGGCTTTCTTCCACCGCCGTCACTTCTTTGACCCGGCCGCACAGTGACATGCCCAGCACGCCCAGGCCGGCGTAAAGATCAAGCACTTTCTCCTGTCCGGTCCACGGACGAAGATTAACGATCGTATCCAGAATCTTTTCCAGCATGGGTATGTTAACCTGAAAAAAGGACTGGCTGCCGATGCGAAAGCGCATGCCCGCGACCACTTCCTCATAGTAATCCCGACCCCAGAGCCTGACCGTCTGGCGGCCTAAAATCCGGTTCGTGCGACCCGGATTCAAGTTCAGGGTTACCCCGGCCAGGCCGGGCTGGCATTGCGGCAAATCCGCATAGAGCGCGGCCGGAATGGTCTTTTGGGTCGCGACGAACGTTACGAAAGATTCTTCTGTATTAACACCGGTTTTGATGATGATGTGCCGGAGCTCTCCGGCATGCCGCTTTTCGTCGTAGCCATTGATGCCGGCGTGTAGGAGCCGCGGTCGGAGCACGGCCAGGATTTCATTGATCCGCGGGTGGTTGACCGGACAGGCAACTTGATCCACGACCTGGTGCGTGCCGGTTTTGTAATATCCGATTTTGGGTGGCTGACCCTGCACCGGCAGCTGGGCACGGTTGCGATAACCGGCGGCGGCGCCGTCGATTATCGCCACGCCGGGAATTTCGATCTTGCCGATGCGTTTCATCGTTTCCTGGAAAACTTCCTGCTTTAATTGCAGTTGCCGCGAATACGAGATGTGCTGGAACTGACACCCACCGCAGCGGTGGTAGATCGGGCAGGCGGGCGCAACCCGATCTGGCGACGGCTGCACAATTTCCCGGGCACGGCCCAGGTAATAATCCGGCTTCTCTTCGGCAATCTCCATCCGCACAATCTCATCTGGAATTACCCGGTCGATAAAACAAACCTTGCCGTCAAGACGCGCCAGTCCCTGACCGCCCAGCGTCATTTTTTCAATTAACACTTCTCTTAGTTGCTTCACGGGTAAAGTATAATGCAAATCAAAGCAAAATCAACCATCGTTCCCTGCCCGACCAAAACCATGCATGCGCGTATTGAATTTTTATATTATCTGGATACAATTATTTCATGCCGACTCGCAAGGCGCACAGCGACAACATCCTGGCCTTGATTGATTTCACCCTGGCCGAAGTGCAATCGCACCGGGTCATTGAAATTATGAATGAACGCATCACACGGTTGGCCCGGACCTATGTCCTGAAACGCGACATCGACAACTTCGTTTCATATTTCATTTATGTGCTTTCCAGTCCGCGGGCACCCGTCGAGATCGCCCTGAGCCCCAAGCTGGTCCGCCACTTTGTTCAGCGCACCTACGCCGGCTTCAATGCCGACGTTCAGGAACAGCAGTCGCGGGTTCTTTATGATTTCATCCGGCAGCAGCTCGGCGATGCGGCGGTGATCAACGGCAAAAATTTAGGCGCACTGCGCAACGCGCTGAAGGATGAAGAGTTCACTTTTGAAAAGCTCAAGGAACGCATTGTCATCGGTCTGCTTTTGAAATGGCTGCAGGGTCCGGTGAAAAAATCTTTAACCGACAGCCTGAATGATTACATTGCCTTCCTGGCCACGACTTTCGGCCAGTTCGAGTCCCGGCGCATAATCAACTTCGAAACCGAAGATTACAAAATCAGCCCCGCGGACCTCGCCGCCCTGGCGATCGAATACGGGTTTTTCGAAACCGCCCTGCTGGACGCCCGGAATATCATCCGAGAAACCATTGCCCACACTCCGCAGACCAAACCGCTCCAGGATCAATTCCGGTTCGTTTTTGATGCCCTGGAGCGGTTGATGAAATACACCGACGGTCAGACGCGGGATGAGCTGACTTTTTTTCGCGACAAAATCATCGTTTCCATTTCTTTGATCTACCTGCAGGACGATTTCGTCGGCCGGGATCCCGAGGTCCAGAACCTGGTGAACTTGTTCGTCTCTCTTTATTTCCAGTTCCGGGATAAACGCTATCCTCCTCCTTCATGACCAATCTCGAAATTCGGCGTCGCATTCTGGAAATCGCCTATCAGCACTTTCAGGAAAATCCCTATTATCGCATCACGCCGCCGGAATTTAAAGAAGCCCTGAACATCGGCCTCAAGGAATTGCATTTCAACATTGTGTATCTGGAAGAAAAAGGATACCTCGAACTGCAAAAACCGGTCGAGGGCACATTGTTCATCAGCGCCCGGATTACCGCCCGCGGCATCGACCTGGTGGAAGACGAGTATCAACTCAACCTGATGTTTCCGGTGACAAAAGATACATCCGCCATCCAGATCAACGTCTTCAAGGAATTTGACCTCGTCATTGAAAAAATCAATGCGTCTAACACGATCGGCGTGAACACGCGGGAACTGATCGTCGAGGAAATCCGCGAGATTCAGCAGGAATTGAAAAAAATCAACCCCAGTTACAGTCGGATAAAATCCGTACTGGAAAAACTTAAAAAAAGGAATGCCGAGGTCAGCCGGGAAGTGGTGATGATTTTGGATAACCCGGTCATAAACCAGTTGCTCACTGAATCGGCAAGAAAAGAACTGGCGTAAAAACCCCGGGGGCTAAGCCGTCCGGGCTAAATACTCCGCAGGTCTTCCTCGTCAAAACCGAAATAATGGCCGATCTCGTGGATCAGTACCTGGTGCACGAGCTCGGCGATCTCCGCGTCATTGCGGCATTGCCGTTCGATGTTCCTCTGAAAAATCGTGATTTTGTCCGGCAGGACATTGCCGTACCAAAAACCGCGGTGTTTAAGCGGCACGCCCTGATACAGGCCGAGCAGATTTTTCTGGGGTATGGGCTCGTCCTCAATCACGATCTCGATGTTTTCCATTTTCCGGCGAAAGACACCGGGAAGTTGCTTTATCGCCTGGACGACCAGCTGGCGGAAAGAATCCTTGTCCAGCTCGGGATGATCCGGTTTCATCAGTCGGGTTTACAGAAAAAACAATAAGTTGATCGCCCGCTGCATAAGTTTATACCATTGGCCGGCCATCGCATAGTCTTTCCCCCGCTCTTTAATATCTACCATTCCGCTTCTCACCCCGGCTTTAATCCTGTTTTTTGCCCAGGATCGTCCGCGCGATGTTCAGGGCGGCATCCTGTTTTCCCAGTGCCCGCAGATTTTGACGCATCTTTATGATCTCATCCGGATGAGCAAGCAGGTCGGCGACCGTCGCCCTGGCGGTCTTTTTATCAATCCGTTTCGCCGCGGCGTGGCCAATGAAAAACTCTTCGTTTTTGTCTTCCAGGCCCGGGATGGAATTGGCGAATAAAAGGCAGGGGCCAATACGTGCTGCCTCGGTGGTCGTGATTCCGCCGGCTTTGGTGATCAGGAGATCGCTGGCCGCGATCAGTTCCTGGACCCGTTCCACCATGCCCAGGGTGGTCAACCGGGCTTTGCCATGCAGTTTATTGATCCGGTTTCTTGCCTCCCGGTTGTCGCCGCAAAGCACGAACAGATCCCAGTCAAAATCCACCAGCTGCTCGACAATCTCCACCCATTCGCCGCCGAACACGCGGCTGCCCATGACGACCGCCGCGGTTCGTCCGTCCGCAATCTGAAAACGCACCCGTCCCGCGCGGCGGTCCATCTGACCTTCAATCCGTGGGTCGACGGGAATGCCAAAAGGAAATATTTTCTCCCGCGGCGCGCCATAAGCCACAATCTGCGGCAGCAGGCTTTCGTGAGGAATGAAGTAATGATCAACCGCTTCGTTTACCCAGTGGGGATGAACATAGTAATCGGTCACCACCACGCCCAGACGAAAATTGAATTCCCCTTTATAGACTGCGGCATAATAGGCAGGCGAAAAATGCGCGGCCAGGATGTAATCCGGACGGAAACCAGCCAACAGCCGCGGAAAACGATAGGCGGATGCCCGGTGAAACCGCCACAGCAACCGGTCATTGCCTTGCTTCACGCCCATTCCCCCGTAAAGAATTTTCAGCAGGCGGTGCGAATGTTTTTGACCGAATTCAAAAATATGCCGGTAACAATAGCCGTAAGG
>CBFGIH010000133.1:0-4949 GCA_965648775.1 Caldifarciminota bacterium
GCGGTTCTGCAAGGCAACACCGCTGGTTCAGTCTGGTGGGGCGGCCGCGCCAGCCGTAATTTTTTGATGATACCAATAATTTTTGTCCGGTACCTGCGAGTGCTGTTTGTACCCTGGTCGCTCAGTCCTCTGCATCAGATCCGGATTCCAGAGAGGGTAACCGATGCGTCATTTCTGGCCGGTTTTTTGCTGCTGGTCACCGCTTTTAGTTTGAGCTTTTTTTTCTTGATCCGAAAACCATGGATCGGTTTCAATGCCACCTGGTTTTTGCTGGCTCTGGTGCCGGTTTCGAATATCATTCCGATTCCCGGAATCTATATGGCCGAGCGCTGGCTTTATCTGCCGTCCGTCGGCCTTTGCGGCCTGGCCGGCTATTGTCTCTCGCACTGGATGGAGAAAAAAACGGGGTGGGCGGTGCTGATTTTCAGCGTGACCACGATTGGTTTTGCCGTCCGGACCTTTACCTGGAACCGCGTGTGGCACGACGAGGATGCGCTCAGCCGGCAGATCGTGCACACGAGTCCGACGAGCCATCTCGGTCAGACGATGCGGGGCCGGGTTCTGCTTGATCAGGGGCAACTGACTGAGGCGGAAAAACACTTGCAGGCTGCGATTCGGCTGCGACCCGCTTATTACCTGGCGCATTCTACTTTGGGCACGGTGTATGCGAATCAGGGCCGTTATGAAGAAGCCGAGCGCGCTTACCGAACCGCGATCCGCTTAAACCCCCGCTACGCCGAGGCGCACAGCAATCTGGCCGTGATCCGCTCGCTGGCCGGCCAGACGGCCGAAGCGATAGCGGAACTGCAGATCGCCGTGAACCTGAATCCGGAAAATTATTTATTTCACTGCAATCTGGGCCAGCTGCTCTATGATGAAGGACGTCGCACCGAAGCCCTGGCATCGTTTCAAAAAGCCGCGCAGCTGGCGCCAGACCGGATTGAAGCGCAGATCATGATCGGCACCCTCCTGGCAGAAACCGGTGAACTGGCCGCCGCAGAAACTAAACTGCGCAGCATTGTCAAGCAGGGGGCGGCGCCGCCGGAAGTGCATTACAACCTCGGTTTGATTTATGACCGGCAAGGCCGCCCGGCCGCGGCGATCGCGGAATACCGCATTTTTCTTGGAACAAATCCCGATCCAGAACTGGCACGGGCGGTCGCAGACCGCATTCGCGTCCTCCAGGAGCAAGCAAAACAACCATGAAACAAAGACACTGGCTGCTGACCGGCCTGCTGATCTTAATTGCCTGCTTACCCTATTTGACCATGTTCAGCAATCAATTTGTCTGGGATGACCAGGAGTTCATTGTCAATAACCAGACAATTCGCCGTCTTCTGCCTTTAACCCGTTTTTTCACACCCCAGGGGCTGGTCACGCTGGGCGATATCTATCCCGCCACGGGCAGCCGACCCCTGATGACGATATCCCTGGCTCTGGATTACGCGGTCTGGAAATTGAATCCCTTCGGTTATCATCTAACCAACCTTTTTCTTCATGGTCTGTGCGTGCTGGGCGTGTTCCTGCTCGTGAATTATATAACCCGCCGTTTCCGAACCGCCTTTTTCGCCGGTCTGCTTTTCGGGGTCATGCCCGGTCATGCGGAGGCCGTGATTGCTTTTTTGGGCCGGTCTGACCTCCTCGCCACTATGTTCATTCTTTTCGGAATGTTAGCATATCTGCGGGCCGGGATACCGGGAAAGAACCGCTGGTTCTGGTATGCCGCCAGCCTCGTGCTGGCGGCGGCCGCCTGCCTGGCCAAAGAATCAGGTTTGATCATCATTGCCCTGGCCGCGGCCGCCGAGTTGCTTTTCCGCCGGCCCGAACCGGGTGTTAATTACCGGCGTCTGCTGCCCGTGGGCGCGATCGGTATCTTATACTGGTTTTACCGGGGCTGGGTTTTGAAGGGCAACACGGCGGGCCTGCAGTGGTGGGGCGGCAGTCTGATCAACAACTTCCTGATGATGTCGGAAGCGATATTGAAATATCTGATAATAATTTTCTGGCCGATTCGTCTGAGCCCCCTGCACTCGGTTGAAGTTCCGTCCAGCTTGAAGATTGTGCAGCTGGTGGGCGTGATCACGACGATCCTGCTGATCTTGATGACGATCTGGCTGGTCCGAAAAAACCGGATGCTGGGATTTTTTGGTTTCTGGGTGATCGCGGGCTTCTTGCCGGTCAGCAATATCCTGCCCATCCCCGGCATGATCATGGCGGAGCGATGGCTATATCTGCCGTCCGTCGGCCTTTGCGCTCTGGCCGGCGGGCTGTTGACCCGGTTATCAGCCGGAACTAAAAACACGCGATTGGTGTCTGCAGCGGTGGCGGTGATGGCGCTGCTCGGTGGCGGGCGCGCATGGCTCTGGGGTCCGGTTTGGAAAAACGAAGAGACCGTGGCCCGTGCCGGTTTGCAAACCAGTCCCCGCAGTCCGATCTGCTTGAACAATCTTGGCAAGGCCTTGCTGTTGCAAGGCCGGGTGATCGACGCCGAGGCCAAGTTTCGCCAGGCCTTGCGCTACAAGCCGGATTATGGCGTGGCGCATTTAAACCTGGCTATGGCTCTGCGCGAGCAGGGCCGGATGGAAGAAGCCCGTGCCGAATGTTATCAGGCAGTTGAATACCGTCCGCAGGATCCGGACGCGCACAGCAACCTGGCGGTCGTGCTCTGGCGTTTATCCGATTGGTCCGCGGCTTTTGAACATTTTCAGACCGCGATCCGGTTGAACCCGCGCAATGAAAAATATCATTATAACTTCGGCCTGGCACTTCACCAGGCCGGCCTGCTGGACGAAGCCCTGTCAGAATTCCGGCTCGTGGCCGAACTTAACCCCGGCAACATAGACGCCGTGCTTTTCATCGGTTATGCCCTGGGTCGGAAAGGACAGTACCGGGATGCGGAGCAGGTTCTGAGGGAGGTGCTGGTCAATCATCCGGAACTGCCCGAAGCCCATTATAATCTTGCCGGCTGTCTGGAAGCGCAGGGCCGCCGGGCCGAGGCCGCGCTCGAATACGAAGCCTATCTCCGTTGGGCGCCAAGCGCCCCCAACCGCCGGTTAGTGGAGGATAAGATTAACAAACTAAAGGTCGAAACGCCTTAATAAATCAAGAAGCCAGAGAATCGCCCCGGTTGACACGGATCCGATATCTTAATATTATTGCGCATGACCGGTTTGGGAATGACAACATGAAAAAAGTCTTTATGACATTTATTGCCACTGCGTTGTGCGTCCTGGCCGTCGGGCAAACCATCATGATCGTAGCGAGATTATCCAGCCCTGAACAAATCGCCCGGTGGTACCGAACCGGCATTGCAACTTACGCGATGGCGGGCAAGTTTGCCATCGCCGAAGTTGGCGCCGACCAGCTGGAACGGCTGGGCCGAGCTGGATTTTCCGTCTACGTCATCGATGACCGGGGCTGGTCGGCTTCGTACTGGTACGGTCATATTCCCGCCGGCCGCCAGGCCGGCCTGGCGGCCGATATCATTTTTCAGGATCGTGATTTTTTCATTCTTCGTTCCTCACGGGATCAGGATATGGCTTTGATGAAATCAGGTCTGCGTTTGGCAAAGTTGACCCGCCGGACTTTGCCTGAACGTTTCTGGCGCAACGCCCGTCGCCGGCTGGTGCCTCTCGGCCATCTGCCCCGGGATCCGTTCATCCAGCAACTGGTGGATCAGGTCAACGCAGACTCAATCCGCGCCGCGGTTCAGCGCCTGCAGGACTTCAAAACCCGGCTCATGCTCAGCGATTCATGTCACGCCGCGCAGGACTGGATCCGGCAAAAATTCCTCGGCTGGGGTTATCCAGCCGTATTTGACAGTTTTTACTTGAATCTTGCCTGGCCGGGTTCGGGCTGGGACCGCAATGTTCTCGCGAGCCGGACGGGCGTCATGCTTCCTGACCGCCGGGTCATCGTCTGCGGGCACATGGATTGCATTGTCTGGCCGGATTCCGCGACCGCGCGGTTCAATGCGCCCGGTGCGGATGACAACGGCACCGGCGCCGCCGCCATCATGGAGATAGCCCGAATTTTTAGAAACTATGATTGGGAACCGACTTTTATCTTTGCGGCCTGGTCGTCAGAAGAACTTGGGCTTTATGGGTCGCATCACTACGCGGCCCGGGCCGACAGCCAGGATCTGGATATCCAGGCCGTGCTGAATCTGGATATGATCGGATTCTTAAACGACTCAGTCGTGGACGGCAATGTCCAGAACCACGGTTCCTTCACAACCTGGCTTTCCACCTTGATCCGCCAGGCGGGATTGGTTTATGCGCCGGCTTTAAACCTTTATGAAGAGACATGGACCGGCGGTTCCGACGACCTGCCTTTTTACCAGCATGGCTATGCGGCGACCTGCAACATTGAACGCTGGTATTATCAGAACCCGAATTATCACAAGGTGACCGATTTGATAACCACCATTGATACGGCCCTTTATGTGAACACCGCCCGGGCAGCGCTGGCGGCAGCCGCGGTTCTGGGCACTTATCCCGCCGCGGTCGAAAGTACCGCGGTCCGGGATTTGGGCGATGGTCAGCGGCTGCTGGTCAACTGGCGCGCGAATCAGGAGACGGATATCGTCGGTTACCGGGTCTACTGGAGTCGGGAAAGCGGCGCATATCTTGACAGTCAGCAAACATCAGCGTTGGCTGATACCATCGCCGGTCTGTGGGAAGACACTCTTTATTATCTGACGGTGCGGGCAGTGGACGCATCCAGTCACGTCAGTCCGCTGGCCTTTGAAGTAACGGGTCAGCCAGAATCCACGCCGCTGGCGCCGGCGGTTTTAAACGCCACCCCAATTGCCAACGGCATCCAGCTGGCGTGGCCACGAAACCAGGAAATGGACCTGGCCGGATACCGGATCTATCGCCGGGTCAATGCCAGTGCGGCCTACGAAAGTTTAAACACCGCATTTTACTGCGACACCGTATTTGCGGATC
>CBFGIH010000134.1:0-4929 GCA_965648775.1 Caldifarciminota bacterium
AAATATACGATGCCGCCGGCCGACTGGTGCGTTCTTTTTCGATTGCTCGGTCCCCCGATGAGCAATGCGTGCTCTGGGACGGCACCGACCAGCGTGGCCGGTCCTTGCCGGATGGCGTATATTTTATCCACCTGCGCACGAACACGGATCAAACCGTGCAGAAAATCATCCGGATAAAATAAATCGTGATTTCTAAGGAGTCCGTCCAAGGGATAAAAAAACGCTTGACAAGCCGGTCATTTTTTAATATATTATTATAATTTAATTATTAACCGAAGGAGGTAAAAAAAACAAAAACGATGATGGAGGTCAGCATTCGCTTTTCACCGCGGCGCAAGGCCGTGGTTCAAGAAAAGGAAGGAGAGATTATGCATGTTATCCTGCTTTTATTAGTAACCGTTGCCGGCGTTGATCCGGTTGCCTTCACCTCCGGCACCGTCACTCCCCGCTATCTGCCCGAGTACGACTACGTTTCCATCGCAGGTTATAAATTCAATCCCGCGGTGAGCGTGCCCGAACTGCCGGCCGAACTGCGGAGCAACTCGGACTACTACCTGGTCCACCTGCGCGGCCCGGTTTACGAGGAAATGAAAGCGCAGGTTGAATCCTACGGCGCCCGGATCATCCAGTACATTCCCTGGAACGCTTTCATCGTGAAGATGAACGCCGGCGCGCTGGATCAGGTTAAAGCCCTGCCGTTTGTTAACTGGATCGGCAATTATGAACCGGCTTACAAACTCAGCACCCTCTGGAAAGACAATCCCCAGATCAATGAGATGTCGGTCATTCTCTTTTATGACGAGGACATCTATGAAGTGCGGAACCAGCTGGTGAACCTGGGCGCGGAGATACTTGAAGTCTCGGTCACGGAATTTTACAAAATCATCAAGGCCCGTCTGGACCCGAACCGGTTATCCGCGGTAGCGCAGATACCGGCGGTTTATCATGTGGAACCGTATATTCAGCCGGTCCTTTGCAACAACGACGCCCAGTGGGTGACTCAATCCTGGGTCCAGGGCAAGCGGTCAATCTGGAATAAAGGGATCAAGGGCCGGGGTCAGGTAGTGAGCACCTGCGACACGGGCATCCTGACCACGCATAACATGTTCCGGGATCCGTCGGTGCCGATCACTGCCTTTGGCAATTTCCCGACCCATCGCAAGATTATCGGCTATCGCCAGCCCACGGGATCAGCCTCGACCTTCGGAGATAACGAATCAGGATCCTGGCACGGCACGCATACCGCGGGCACGATCTGCGGCTATGATGATCCGGTCAGCGGCACGAGTTTAAACGATGGCATGCCGCCCCTGGCCAAGAATTACTTCATGGATATCGGCACCAGCACCGGCAGTCTGTCGGTTCCCACCGACCTGACCAACCTCTATAACCAGCCCTATACCGGCAACACGGGCGGCGCGGCCCGGATTTCCTCCAATTCCTGGGGCCAGACCTCAGGTAATGGCTACATCTCATATTGCCAGCAGACCGACAACTTCATGTGGACCTACCGCGACATGCTCGTCTGCTATGCGGCGGGCAACAGCGGACCCGGCGCCAGCACCGTGCACCCGCCGGGCACGGCCAAGAATATCCTGACCCTGGGCGCGACTTCCAATGCCACGGGCGCGACTCTGATCGCGGATTTTTCCAGCCGCGGTCCCTGCGACGATAACCGGATGAAACCCACGGTCATGGCCCCGGGTTATTTCCTTTATTCTTCGGCGGGAGCCACCACCAACTACTACCTCGGCATGGCTGGCACCAGCATGGCTACACCCTGCGCAGCCGGCGACGCGGCCTTGGTCCGGGAATACTTTGCTCGGGGCTTTTATCCGACCGGCGATTCCACCCCCGCAAATCAGTGGACATTCATTCCGGCCTGCGTGGTTAAAGCCATGATCATCAACAGCGCCTCGCCGACCATGACCGGCTTCACCGTGCCGGACAACAACATTGGCTGGGGCCGGATCCTGCTGGATGATGCGCTTTATTTCACCAATGAAATCCGGAAACTGGCGGTGTACCAGGAAACCGTGTCCACGGGTCAGTATGACGAGTGGACGGTTTCGATCAATAACCAGTCTGAACCGCTGAAAATCACGCTGGTCTGGACCGATTATCCGGCGTCGGCCGGCGCCAATCCGGCGATTCTCAATAACCTTGACCTGCTGGTCACCGGCCCCAATGCCGTGGTTTATCATGGCAACCAGTACACCGGCGGCCAGTCCACGCCCAATGCCACCGGCTGGGACAATTTAAATGTCGAGGAATGTGTGCGCCGCGATGTGCCGGAAACCGGTAACTGGGTAATCCGGGTCACAGGCACGAGTGTGCCATCGGGCACGCGTCAGCCCTATGCTGTGGTCATTACGGGCGGCATTGGCCCGGTGGCCACACCGGTCCTGCATATCAAAGGATCCCGGATCCAGGATCCGCTGCCAGCCAATCAGAATGGCCGCGTGGATGTCGGCGAAACCGTTTATCTGACCGACACCCTGCGCAACCTCTCGGCCGCGGCCGTGACCAGCTGCCAGGGCCGCCTGCGCACTTCCAGCGCCTACATCACCCTGCTTGATTCGGTTGCCACATTCGGCGACATTCCCATCGGCGCCATGGCTAACAACGGCGGCACCAGGTTCCGCTTCTCATCCTCGGCGTCCACGCCGCAGGGCACGGTGGTTCCGTTTACCCTGCACTTGACCGGCGGCGGTGGGTATGTCCAGGATATTCCGTTTGAAATCACGGTGGGCTTTGGCGGACTCCAGGTCGTCTGGGGACCGAAGCAGATCCAGGTTGCGCCGGGTGATACGCAGTTCATTTACGGCTGCGGCTATGTCCCGTCCAGCAACCGACTCTATGTCTGCAATGCCTACACCCGCAAGGTCAATTACTACAGCGGTGACACCACGCCAACTTACCTGGGCTACATTGCTGCGCCCGATTCCATGTGCACCGACATCAAGCTCTGCGACTACGACAACAATTTCTGGATCACTTCCAATCCCGCCACCCGCCTGATTTATAAAATCAATCAATCCGGCACCGTGCTCAGGCAGTTCAACAACCCGGCGAACGACTATCCAGTCGGCCTGGTCTGGCTCAATACCCAGCGGCTGCTTTACCTGTCTGACCGCCGCACCGCCACGAACAGTCCGCCGGAATACATCTACCGGTCTGACACGCTGGGTAACGGCACCCAGCTGACGCTGCCGATCACGCCCAATGCCGGTGCCCGCTGTCTGGCGCGCGAACCGCTGGGCCCGGACACGACCATCCTCCTGAACGTGACCTGGTTCAACACTGCCGCCACCGCCCTCGATTCGGTCTGTCTCTACGAAATGCGGCGCAGCAACTTAAGCATCGTCAACCGCCTTAACTACCCGGGCTGGAACGTGCGCGGCATTGAGTATGATCCTCGGGACGGCAACTACTGGGTGACGATACCTCAGAACCCGGGCCGCTCCATTGCCAAGATCATGGGCTTTTACGGCGTGGTGGGCGTTAAAGAAGGCGATGTGGCCAGGGCGGTTAATGGCATCATGCTCATGCCGGCCTACCCCAATCCCTTCACCCGCCACGTGACCATCGCCTACTCTCTGCCGCAGCGAATGCCGGTGAAACTGAGTGTCTATGATGTCACCGGCCGGCTGGTGACGACACTGGTCAACCGGACTGAAGATCCCGGTCTGCGCAACGTGATCTGGGACGGCCGCGTGGCTGACGGTTCGAACGTGGCCAGCGGTGTTTATTTCTACCGCCTCGAAACCGAAACCGCCACCCTCGTTCACAAACTCGTCTACACGCGGTAATCGTTCATCGGTTAATGATCAAAAGCGCGGGGTTTTAAAACCCCGCGCTTTTTTTATCGTGGATTTTTCGAAAAATAAATAATAATATGAAATAAGAATACCGTAAAATTTCCCTCTAAGCCAGCAACATAACCGGACGTCCGTCACCTTGACAAACCATCTGTTTAGATTAGAATCACGAAATGAAAAAAATCTCTCTCTTTAACAAAGCATGCCGGCAAACCAAAGAAAAAAGAATTTATCCGATGACGTTTTATTTTTAGTGGAACCGACTGATGGCAGAAATAATAAAGAGGGTTTGGCCGAAAATCTTTAACAATAAAACTAACCGTGATCAGAGCAACGGCCTTACCCGAGACCTGGCTCAGTTTGAACATCAGTTGATAGATTATTGCACGCGACCGATTGAACAGGTTTTTTCTCAACTCCAAGCTTCATTAAAAGGTCTAACGGAAGCGCAAGCTGAGGACCGTTATGATGAATATGGACCGAATGAACTGCCGACCAAACAGCATCTCACTTTTTGGTCGGACATAGCCCACCGGTTCAAGAGCCCTTTGGTTTTGCAACTGCTTGCCATCGCCTTGATTTCCGCTGTTCTGGGAGAAATTAAATCGACCATTTTAGTCGGGCTGATGGTTCTGTTGAGCATTTCGCTCAGTTATATTCTCGATCGGCGTTCCTCGCGGGCGATAGAAGCCCTGGGCAAGCGCGTGCAATCCCGAACCATCGTATTGAGAAACGGGCAGGAAGCGGAGATGAAAATTTCTGAGCTCGTTCCGGGAGATATTGTCATTCTCAGCGCCGGTTCCATTATTCCGGCTGACCTGCGGTTAGTCCAGGCCAAGGATTTTTATGTCAGCGAATCTGCCCTGACCGGAGAAGCCATGCCGGTTGAAAAATCCGCTATTGCTCCTCCCCAGCCGCCCTCATCCGCTCTCGAACTCAACAACGCCTGCTTCTTTGGTTCTTTTGTCATCAGTGGCACCGCCCGGGGGTTGATAATAAATACCGGGAGAAAAACCTTGATCGGAGCCATATCGGCAAAGATTGCCGAAAAACCACTGCCAACCAGCTTTGATCGCGGCATCCGTCGTTTTACCTTTTTAATGGTCAG
>CBFGIH010000135.1:0-4892 GCA_965648775.1 Caldifarciminota bacterium
AGCAGATCCGGGACAAACTCAGTTTGACCCCGTTAATCCTGCAACTGCCGATCGGCCGCGAAGATTCGTTTGTCGGCGTGATTGACCTGATCGAGGAAAAGGCGTTTTACTGGGACCAGGATGAGCTCGGCGTTGACTACCGCACCGATGAAATTCCCCGCGAGCTTCGCGAGGAGGCGGACCGCTATCGAACCGAATTGATGGAGATCATCGCCCAGTATGACGAGGATATTTTTGAAAGTTATTTCAGCGACATCAAGGTTTCCGTGGAAAAAATTAAATCGGTTATCCGGCGGGGCACAATCCACCGTCATTTCGTGCCCGTGCTGTGTGGCACGGCTCTGCGCAACAAGGGTGTTCAACCCTTGATCAACGCCGTGCTTGATTATCTGCCGTCGCCGGTGGACCTGCCCGCCATGAAAGGAATCAATCTGAAAAGCGGAAAAGAGGAAATCAGAAAGCCCGCGCCCAGCGAGCCTTTTTCCGGTTACCTGTTCAAGGCCCAGACCGATCCGCATCTGGGCTTGCTGTATTTCGTGCGGGTTTATTCGGGCACGATCAAGGCCGGCGACAAAGTTCTGGTGCTGCCGCCGGATCGAGTTGACCGCGTCAGCCGGTTGTTGCTCATGCACGCCAACAAGCGCGAAGAAGTCGAATCCCTGTCCGCCGGCGAGATCGGCGTCATCACCGGCCTCCGGGAATGCAAAACCGGCTACACGCTGTGCGACAGCCGGCATCCGATATCGTACGAATCAATCAAGTTTCCCGAACCGGTGATTTTTGTTTCGCTCGAGCCTAAGACCAAAATGGATGACACCCGGCTGGATGAAGCCCTAAAATATCTTCAGATTGAAGATCCCACGTTCAAGGTGAGAACCGACGAGGAGACATCGCAGCGCATCATCTCGGGCATGGGCGAACTGCACCTGGAGATCATCGTGGATCGGATCCGCCGGGAATACGGTATAGTCAGCAATGTCAGCAAGCCCCAGGTTTCCTACCGTGAAACCATCACCGAAACCGTAGAGTGCGAAGGCCGTTTTATCCGGCAGACCGGCGGCCATGGCCAGTACGGCGTGGTCCGGCTCCGTCTGGCACCGCAGCCGGAAGCCGGCGAGGTTGCAGTGGTCAATCGCATCAAGGAGGGCGTGATTCCGCGGCAGTACATCCCGGCGATCGAGCAGGGCATCCGCGAGCAGGCCGAGACCGGGATTTTTATGGGTTACCCGATCGTCAACCTGGAGGTCACGATTCTCGACGGCGAGCATCATCCCATTGATTCCTCGGATCTGTCCTTCAAGATCGCGGCCCAGATGGCGATGCGCGATGGCTTCATGCGCGGCCGGCCGGTGCTTCTGGAACCGATCATGTCCCTGGAAATCGTGGTGCCGGACCGCTACCTGGGCGATGTCATCAACGATTTAAACGCCCGCAAGGGCCGGATTGTCCGGATCGAAACCGACAAGAACGATAAAATCATCGACGCCACCCTGGCCCTGGCCAAGTCTTTTGGTTACGCGACCGATCTCCGATCCATTACCCAGGGGCACGGTATCTATACCATGCAATTCTCGCATTACGCGCCCAGGGATGAAAAGGAGAAGGAAGCAAGGGGTGCGTGAAAAGAACGATCATCGGCAAGCGTGCGTGGCGACCGCCATGCACATCTTTTTTCCTAAAAAATCATGATCTTTGCGTCCCGACCACCGGCCCAAATCTTCGTTGAAGCTCCGTGCCGAATCTGCGGTCAGGCGGTGCGTGTCGACGCCAGGAATTGTCCCCACTGTGGAGCGGCAAACCCTGTCCGGGAGTCAAAAAAGGCTTCGGGTTTCGAATGGCAGACCGAGGCCGAACTGTTCGGCTTCCCCTTGATCCATATCGCGACCGGCCGCGACGCAAGCGGCAAGCTGCGGGTGGCCAAGGGCGTGATCGCGATCGGCCAGTTCGCGGTTGGCGCTGTCGCCATCGCCCAGTTCGGCGCTGCCTTCATCTTCGGTTTCGGTCAATTCATGACCGCGCCAATCGCGGTCGGACAGGTCGCAATTGGGCTGCTCTTCGGTCTGGGCCAGCTGGCGATTGGCTACGCGGCGATCGGTCAGCTGGCCGTCGGTTTTTACGCCATCGGCCAGTTCGGGTTCGCCGGTCATTTCTACGGCCCGGGACACCATGATCCCCAGGCGCTGGAATTTTTCCGCATCTGGGCGGAGAAGCTCGGCAGCCATGTCTGCCGTTGAACCATGAAGGAGGAATTATGAAAAACGGGTATTTGTGGCTGGCCATCGTCGCGATGGCCTTATCCGGACAGTGCTGTCACAAGCAGACTGCCGCGGTACCAGCCGATATGATCGCCGGCACGGGCACGATCAAGCAGGTCGGCGTCGAGGGCGGTTTCTTCGGGATCGTCGGCGACGACGGTCAGAACTATGATCCACAGAATCTACCCGCAGAATACAAGATTGACGGCTTGAAGGTTAAGTACCAGTTAAAGAAGAAAGAAGATCAGGCGAGCTTTCACATGTGGGGCATCGTCGTGGAGGTGAGCAAGATCGAAAAAAGAGACTGACGACCATATGGTGATTGCAGGATCACGGCAATTTTTTATTTCATTGTCATCGACGGCATAATTACCGAAATCGTTTTATAAATGTAACAGCAGACGCACGACCAGCAGGACGAGCGCGGCAGCGAAAACGACTGCCACCGATGGAGTTAGATATTTGTACACCTTTGGAAACTCGGCGCCGAAGTACTCTTTGGTCAGGCACAGGCATAAATGCACCGGCGACAGCAGGACGCCAACGAATCCCGAAGCGTAAGCGAACATGATCCAGGTCAGCACCGACGGACCGGCGTTGATCCAGGGCAGGATGATTGGAAAGGCGATGCCGGCATAAGCGGTATTAACCCCGGTCAAAAACCCGACCAAAAAAGGCGCCAGAAAGACCACCAGCATTTTCACCAGCAGAGAACCGGTTGCCAGCGCCGGCAGGTGCGCAAGGGCGGATGATGACTCCAGCATGTTTTTAAATAAAAAAACCGAATAAATAACGCCCAGGGTGGAGGGTGACAGGGCTTGGAAAAAGACTGCGGCCACGCGGCGAAATTTAAGGCGAATGCCGATCAGGGCCGCCGCGCAGCCGCCGGCCAGGGCGACGGTCATCGGCAGTTTGAAAACCAGCACGAGCACGATGACGAACAGGATCGGCCACATGAAAATAACCATGCGGATGAGCTGGCGGTAATCGCCGTCGGCACCGTCATGGGCAGGTCGGGCCTGGCGCGCCATGAACACGGCGCCCGTGGTGATCGCAACCAGGGAAAGAGGAAATTGGGTGAACATGATGTTCCGGACCGTGACATGGAAAAGACCGGCGGTTAGCAGCAGGGCCGGGTAAAGAGGCCAGAAATACTCCCAGAGGTGCCGAAACCAGTAGTTAATGAAGGTCAGTTTGTCCGGTGCCAGGCCGGTCTGGTGGCCGACTTCCCGGACGATCGGCGCGGAAAGCATGGCGCCGCCGGGCATGGGTAAAAGACCGATGAGCGCCGGCATGACCGTTATGCCCAAACGGTAATCTTTGACCACGCTGGTCAGGGACTGGGCGGTGTTGTCCAGATGCCCGGTTTCCTTGAGCAAACCACCCAGCAGCAGGACCAGATAAATGATTAACAAGTATTCCAGGGTTGTTGTCTGCCCCAGGGTGACCGGAAAAACCCTGATGATGCCGATCACGGGCATGCGAAAAAGAACTCCGATCCACAAGGCGGCGCAGATGATCGCCAATCCCAGATTGAGTTTCAGGCGGATGAGCAGGATCAGCAGCAGAATGATGAGCGCGAGGCGGAGTAAAATCAGCACGGCGTATTATATGGAGGGTAGCAACAGTGTCAATCAGGAACGTGCCTCAAAATGCTATTTTATCGGCAGCCGGCATGACGAACCGTTAACCTGGTGTGCTTGTTTACTTTGAACCGCTGGCCGCGGGATTCGAAACCATCCACGGTTATGATGTCGCCTTGCTGAAGAGCATCAAAAGCGGCATTGGCTTCATCGCGGTCCCGGTCCAGCCGGTAAAGTTCCACGCGGCCCTCTGGCGCGCAGAGAAAACATTTGACCTTGCCTTTTTCTTTCAGGCGGCGGCTGATTACTCGGTAGACCGGCGGTCCCGCCGCGGTGCGATTGGTCCGGGCCACGACCAGATAAGAAAATTTCAGCCGATCGATCTCGCGCCGTAGATCCCGGTTCAACTGGATCATGAAATCAGGCGGTTGCCAGGGAATGTTTTCATGGCACCATTCTGCGCGCGTTTCGATCGCCAGTAGCGGACAGGGACCGGTGTGCAGGCAGGGTCGGAGGATCTGGACGTCCGGGATTTTGTTCAGTTCGGTCCGCAGGGCCATGAGCCGGCGGCTGGTTGATTTCAACGCGGGCTCGATGATGAGAAGCAGTCCGTCGGGATTCAACCGGTGCCGCCATTGGTTGATCACCCTCCAGTCCGAAAAACCCGGCGGCAACAATTCAACCAGAAAATTGACGCACAGAATGGCGTCATAGGTGCCGGTGATCCTTTGCGCCGCGGACGGTTCAAGGGTGCGCTGGGTGACATGGACATCAAGATTGGGATAAACGGTCCGTAGTTGCCGGGCGATGGTCTGGCATTGCTGCAGGGCCGGTAAAGAAGAATCAACGCCCTGCAGGTCGAATTGTACGGATCCTGACTGGTTGCGACTGAAAAAAAACCCAAGCATCGCTGCGCCGCTGCCGCAGCCGATGTCCAGGACGCGAAAACGCTGGCGGCCGGTCATCAGGTCCGGAAAGGCCGCATTGAGTTCTTCTATTACCGCATAGGTTTTCATCAGATTGGCGGGAAAATGATAGGCCAGGTATGAAAGTA
>CBFGIH010000136.1:0-4891 GCA_965648775.1 Caldifarciminota bacterium
GACCGGTGCAAGACTCGGTGGCATCACGATATCACCTAATCTGTACACCTGCCACCGAGTCTTGCACCGGTCCGCGATTATGTTTTACTCAAGATAAACGACTTTTTCGATCTGGCCAGCGTCTGGAGTTTCAATCTTAACAAAATAGATGCCGGCCGGTAATTGGTTGGTCAAGCCGGTTACCGTACCCGAGCCCTGGATTTCGCCTTCCAACATGAGTAAACGTTCTCGCCCCACGGCGTCGAACAGCCGGATCCGCACTGTCTGCCGAACCGGAACCGTGTAGGAGACCTTGATCCGATCCCGGGTCGGATTGGGATGCACGATAAACTGGGGGTGGCTTGGCTGGATCAAACCGGTTCCTTCGCTGACGCTGATGTTGTGCCGATCCCACCAGGACTGGGCGCTGTCGGAATTGATCTTGGCTGAGGTGGAATCGTTGCCGCCGACCACCGCGTAAACCACGCGCACCTTGCTGCCGGCGGGAATGTTGAAAGGACCGGCCGAAACGCAGATGGACCAGTTGTCGGTCCGGGGACTGTTCCGGACGCGGATCAGCCCTTTTAGAAAACTGTCCTTGACCGCTTCGGTCATCATGTTAGCCGGTTCCACGTAAAGCGCGTTATCAATCGCGGAAAGGTTCCGAGACTGGACCGGCTGGAGCAGGCGGATGCCGGCAGTGGGAAACATGCTGGAGGTTGAACGCATCATGTAGGTGAAGCGGCGCACAGTGTCGGATCGCACGATGTTTTCGGTGGAATTATACATATCGAAATCAAACAGCATGCCCGAGTAAAAATTGTTCAGCGCACTAGATCCGGTATTGAAGTAGTCAAAGCAAATGATGACCCAGTCATCATAACCGGGCGGCGACACCATCAAACTCCATTGATTGACTTTCAGGCCGCGCGGCGCGGTGTGGTTGGAATCAGTGTAGACAGCCTCATATTCCTCTTCGGCCAGCCGCGGGGGCAAGACCGGATGCAGGGAATCGAGAATCCGAAAATCCTGATTGATGACGCTGGCCGCGGGAATGCCATAAAAACGATCCACCAGATAGGCGGGATCCGTGCCGCAGACCATGCTGCCGTAATAGAGGGAACCATAGGAAGCGATCTTGGAATATTTAAAACCCGTGCCTTCACCATAGGGCCGGGTCGTGCCGAAACCGCCGTAGGTGGTGACGCTTAAAACACAGCAGCCGGTATCGTGGTCTGCCCACTCTTTTTTCGGCTCCGGCACCAGGCCGATGCTTTTCTTAAAAAACGGTTCCCATGAACCCTGGCTGGAGGCGGTGTAAACGATCAGCTCAACCTCGGTACCGGGTGGCGTGCCGGCCGCAGCCTGGATGACAAAGGCGTCGCCGACCGCCGTATCGCCGGCGCTCATGTTGCCATAAACCGCGGTGGAATCAATAAGCATCACGTAGGGGCTGGATTCGCGCAGGCGACCCGCGACCGCAGTCGCGGCCGCACTGCCGGCGTTCTTTAAGGTCACGTAAAGGTTAACGGTTTCTCCCGGATCAATACGGCTATTGTTGTTTCCGGCGGCGTCGTCCACCCGGTCGGATTGATAAACCAGACAGGGCTGAGGTGTGCCCGTCGTGACCGCGCAGGTACCCTCGTAAGGTAGGCAATCCCTGGCCGTGACTGTTATGTTCATGGTGCCGACCGTGACCGGGCTGACCAGCAAATCAACCCATCCCTGAGAATTGGTCCGCCCCACCACATACACCTCGGTGCCCTTCTGGCCGCAGACCAGGGCATTGGCCACCGCGGTTCCGCCGACCTGCACTGTAACCCGGAACGCTTGCGGGCTGGCAGGGATGGAAGCCGGATGCGTGACCGTCAGATGCTGTGGTTTCTGGCGGTACAGCGCCGCGTTGGGATCACCGAACAAAGTGTTTTCAAAAATCACCCAGCGGGTTGCCGGCTGGGACATGGCCATGTTCCGCGAAAGATTCTTGGCGCGTGCATGGCTGGCGCCGATCTCGGCCAGGCCGGCAACGATGAAACTTTTGAAAATATCAATGTCGAGAATTTCAGACGGCCCCAGGCCGGGCGGATAGCCCAGACCGTACCTTGAATTCATGAGCGTGGCCAGGCAGCCGCCGCCGGGATAATTGACCAAACTTTCGGCAATGCAATCCTTGTTGTCAAAACTGCCGACGTCGCAGTTGATGCCGTTCATGACATCGAACTTGATACCGTTGGTCAAAGTCGGTATCTGACTGATGGACAGTACGCCCAGACTGCCCGAACTGCCGTGATCCGCTATGTGGCATAACTGATAACCGCGGTTTAAGGAATCGCGGGTCGCGTTGCTGCCTGGATTTTCTAATTTGGAAATGCGCCAATTGCCCGGGAAATAACCGGCAATAATGTTGTTGCAAACGCGGCCATGATAAGGAGAAAAAAGCATTTCCGACGGCAGCAACAAGGTCTGCTGATATGTGGTGTCTGGCCGCTTTTCAAAAGTGGTGTCCTTGCGGATGAAAACCGCCAGGTTGGTCGCGTTGTCAATGGGCGCGCGGCCGATGTAGACATCATGGAGCAGATCCACGGTGTCGCCAATCTCGCCGAAATAATTGTTCTGGTTGCCGTCCCATGACCACTGCAGGTCCGCGTAATACATATCGGTCGGGATGCTGCCCGTGATGGTGCTTTCTTCCACCACCAGCCGGGTCTTGCGGTCAGGAACGATCATGTCGTCTCCGCCCAGCAGGACATATTTCAGGCCCCTGGTCTGCCACCAATCCTTGATGAAATTTCTGATTTTTTCCTGATTGTCGCGGCCACTGTAGCGGGCATAAATCGTGTCGGTGGACATGATCTCAGTGTTGATGCCTTTTTTTGTTTTCCAGGTCTTGAGACTGTTCCAGGCGCTGACCAGGCTGGAACTGGTGATGATCACATAATCAACTTCGCCGCTGCGGCTGACCTGCACGGGTGGGCAGAATGACATCAAAGCCTCGGGATTGATCACCATTGACCGGACTTCACGGCCAAACAGCTCGGCCTGCCCCGGCGTGATGGTTGAGGGCATGTGCCTTCCTTCATCGTAGTTTATTTTGATCGTCAGGCGCGTGCGCAACCGCAGGGTTTTTGCCGCGGGCAGATAACTCATGGGCGCAACCAGCAGCCCGGCGATGCGGTAACCGCTGAGGCTGGCGGTCGGCACGGTCCGCACCGTGAAATCCGGATACGGCGTCGCCGCCTGATAGACAGAAGGATCAGGCGGAACAAGAGGCAACGGTTCGGTCCGGGATAAAGGCCGGATGCTTTGCACCGGATAAGGAACATAGGTGCCCGGCAGGTCCTCGTATTCGGCGGCGATTACTTCTGCATCTTTGATCTCCGCGTCCGGAGGCAGCAGCACCGAATAACTGGCCAGGGGCAGCTGCGGTTTACCCTTATCCGGCAGGGAAAACCCACCAGGCCAGATTATCCGATCAAAACCGTCGATTTTTTCAATCTGGAATTCGTCACGGTTGAATTCCAGCGTGACCGTGAGATTGCCGGCCCGCAGGACCACCGGCAATAAAAAAATCAAAATCGGGTATTTTTTAAACATTTTCCCTCCCTGACTTCATTCTGTCTTGACGACTTTCCGGATCGCGGTTTTTTGATCTGCCTCCACGGCCAGGAAATAAATGCCGGCGGGAACCGAATGGCCGAACTGATCCGTGCCATCCCAGATCAAGAACCGGGTTGTCGGGAGCAAAGAAAAATAACGCAGCAACCGTCCCGCCGCGTCATAAATTTTTACTCCTCTGCCTTCACCGCCCGGCTGAAGGCTGATGCTGGTCGCGGTTCGGAACGGATTCGGCTCGGCGCGGATCACCCCGGATGGCGGGGCGAGGGCCTCTTCCACTTCCACGCTATTGATCAGGACGTCGCAGATGATGGTATCGCCGATTTCATAGATGTTGCGCACGGTCACGTTCGTGGCTGCGCCGTAATTGTTCTTGCTGTTGGGGAAACTGTTGTTGTCAAAGAGCCGGTTGACGTGCGCGCCGGGAAAAGGATCACCGGAATCACCCAGGGTATCATGATAATAATGCGGGTCCGGACGATAACCCCAGCCGTGCTCCAGGTCTTCCTCACCGTCGGCCTCCTCCAGATCAACCACATTGTGGTAGGTGCCGCCGTAGCGCGGATCAATGTGCCAGATTAAAAGGCCATGGCCGGGCAGGGGCGAGTCAAAACCCTTGTTCTGGCGGTTTTCAAGCACGAAAAACGTGTCGCCCACGATTCCATTCCGCCACACCCGGTAAGCCGCGCTGTGGGTTTCGTTATCAAGAATCCTCAGGCCAAAGGTATTAGTCGTGATCGACGTCAGGGTCTGCCAGTTGACGCGGCGCTTGCACCAGGCATCGGCGTGCGACGGACTCCAAGGCGTGTTGCCGCCCGCGCCCCAGGCGCCGTATCCCATCAAGCTCCAATAACCCACGCCCCAGGTGTTGCGGGAGCCATCGTACAGATCGGGCAGGCCCACGACATGCCCCAATTCGTGGCACATCACGCCGATGCAGCACAGGGTTGTATCCAGGCTGGAAGTAACCAGGTTAATCTCCGGGACATTGGTCGCGCCGTCAATGATCACGCCGTCGGCTGTGGTGTAGTTGAAACTCGGGATGGCGTGCGACCAGCAATGGTTTGTGTTGCCTGTATCCTCGCCGCCCGGACCTGCATGCACTACGAACACGCCATCAAGGTGATTATCATTGTCCAGATCATACTGCCGAAAATCAACCGTGGCGTCGGCCAGGGCCACTGCGTCGCGGGCCAATTGATAACCCGTGCTCAGCATGTAATTGCCGTCGTAATAATAACTGTAGGTGCGGTTAGATAAAAACCAACGGTTGCCGCATATGCCGCCCCGGACATCA
>CBFGIH010000137.1:0-4883 GCA_965648775.1 Caldifarciminota bacterium
GCCACGACCGTCATGAGCAGAATATCGTAGTTGCGGATATGCGCCATTTCATGAGCGATCACGCCCTGGAGTTCTTCACGGTTCATTATTTCCAGCAGCCCGGTCGTGACCGCGATGACCGCCTGCTGTGGATTCCGGCCGGTGGCAAAGGCATTGGGCGCCGGCGACGGAGTAATATAAACCCGGGGTTTGGGCGTGCCCGCCGCCAGCGCGACTTCTTCCACCACGTTGTGAAGCATTTTGAATTCTTCCGGGTCCGCGGGTTTTGAACCGGTGGCCATGAGCGCGATTTTGTCCGAAGTATAATAAAGAACGAAGTTGTAGATCACAATGAAAAGGCCGAAGAGGATGTAACCCTCAATACCCCATTGAAAGGTGTTAACCGCGATGTAGCCGATGGCGCCCAGGAAAAGGCTGATGACGGCAATGAATAAGAAAGTTTTAAGTTTGTTCGCACTGATCAGCTGATAAAGGTGTGGGCCCATGTTATGTGAACTTTACCTTGGGCGCTTCCTTTTCTTCTGCCGGCGCGGTGAAAAATTCCCGGGCTTTGAAATTAAACATATTGGCGATGATGGCCTGGGGGAATTGCTGAATCGTCGCGTTGTAATCCATGACGACATCATTGTAAAACTGACGGGCAAAGGCAATCTTGTTTTCCGTCGAGGATAACTCTTCCTGGAGGCGCATGAAATTTTCATTGGCTTTGAGCTGCGGATAATTTTCTGCGACCGCAAACAGGGTTTTCAGGGTGGCGGTCAGCATGTTGTTGGCGTCTGCCGCTTCCTTGGGATTGACCGCGCCCATCGCCCGGGAGCGCAGTTCGGCCACTTTTTCCAGGACTTCCTTTTCGTGGGCGGCATAGCCCTTGACCGTTTCCACGAGATTGGGAATCAGATCATAGCGGCGTTTCAACTGCACGTCAATCTGTGCCCAGCCATTATCCACGCGGGTTCGTTTCACCACCAACCCGTTGTAAAGCGCGACCAGGATAATGACCGCCACCACGATGATGATGAGCAGTGCAATGAACATTGGGATCTCCTTTCGAACTTATTTTCAATATTTTACACAATTATCAATTCTTGTCAATATCATCTACCCCGGGATGCGGGGCCGGGCATCAGGCAATAAAATAAACTGCGCTTGACTTGCGGGACGCTTTTTTATATAATTCACCACTGCGCATGATCAATCGTTCAATTCGCAATTTTGAGATCAAGGAATTGATTGCCACCGGTGGCATGGCGGCAATCTACCGGGCCGTACAGGTTTCTTTAGACCGGGTGGTCGCAGTCAAGATCCTGCACGGTCATCTGGCGCAGGACAAGGATTTCATTACCCGGTTCGAACGGGAAGCCAAGGCCGCCGCGAACCTCAAACACGAGAACATCGTGAATATCATTGATTTTGGACAGAGCGAAGATCTTTATTTCATTGCGATGGAGTTTGTGGACGGCAAGAGCCTCAAGGATTTAATTGCGGCCGTCGGTTGCCTACCTTATGATATCGCCATGATGATCGCGTACGAAATTAGCCAGGGCCTGTGCCACGCCCATGAAAAGGGCGTGGTGCATCGCGATATCAAGCCGGCCAATATCCTGATCAGTCAGGAAGGATCGTCAAAAATCGCTGATTTTGGGCTGGCGCAGGCACAGGATCTGACCTCGGTCACGGTAACCGGCTTGATCCTGGGCACGCCGGCTTACATGTCACCGGAGCAGGCCAGCGGCCGGAAGATCGACGGCCGGTCCGACATCTTTTCCCTGGGCGTGGTGCTCTACGAGATGATCACCGGTGAGAAACCGTTCAAAGGCCAGAATTACTCTTCGATTATCCACGAGATCCTGACGGTTGAACCGCCCAGGCCAATCGAGGCCAACCCCTTGATTCCCCGTGACATCAATGTCTTGATCGAAAAAATGCTCGCGAAAGACCCGGCGCAGCGGCATCAAACAATTAAGGAGGTTGCCGAAGAAATAAAAAACTTTTTTCGCAAAACCAAGATTGAATTTTCACGCACGAACGTCCGCGATTTTCTCGCCGCGCCCGATGGTTATGTGCGGCAGTTGAACCAAACCCGAAAGGAAAAGCACCTGGAGCGCGGTCTCTACTTCATGGGTCTGGGCCAGGCGAAAATTGATGAGGCGATCGCGGAATTTGAGAAAGTGGCCCGGCTTGATCCGGCGGACACCCGGGCCGGTAAATATCTCAGCGAGCTCAGAGCAAAAAAAGCGCACCGGGATGCCCGCTCGCCGGTTGAAGCGACGAAGGACGCGCCCGTCGTTCGGCGCACGACATCGCTCCGGCAGCGCCTGCTGATCCCCGCCGCGGTGTTGGCCGTGGCGCTGGCGATTTTCCTGCTGGTCCAGATGAAAAAGACGCCATCGTCTTATATCGAACCGGTTCGATATGGTTTAATCCGCGTCAATTCTCAGCCCGAAGGCGCCGCGGTGTATCTCGACCAGATAAATCTTGACCGGATCACGCCTGCCGTGCTGGACAGCATTCCCGCGGGAACGCACACGATCGAACTGCAGCTGGCCGGCTATAAGGTCTGGAAAAATTCCCTGGATATTCGGGCCGGCGATACAATTGTGCAGGCGCCGGTTTTGACGCCGGCGCAAAAGCCGGTGGTTTACAGCCGGCTTGAAATCCGTTCTACGCCATCCGCCGCCGTCGTTTATCTGGATAATATCAATACCGGCCGGTTCACGCCGTGCGCGATCAACAGCGTTGAAGTTGGACGGCATATGGTCAAGGTGATGAAAACAGGCTATGAAGCCGTTGAATCCCAGGTTCTGCTCAAGCCGGACCAGCCCGGATCGCTTACTTTCAACCTTAAACAAATTACTCAGCATCCAGTCACCGGAACCGCATATCTAAAAATTACGGTTACACCCTGGGCTAAGATTTACCTCGATGACCGGTACGTGGAGACGACGCCCATCGCCCGGAGCCTGACGGTGCCGGCCGGCGAACATAACCTTCGCCTTGAGAATCCAAACTTCAAGGTATGGGAGAAAAAACAGATTTTCCCCGCCGGCCAGACCGTGACGCTGGATGTGCAACTGATCCCCCTGGACGGTCAATTGAAACTGACCGTGGAACCCTGGGCGGATGTTTACCTTGACGGCAAGTTCTATGAAACCACGCCGCTGGCTGGCCCGATCAACCTGACCGCCGGCAAGCATGTTCTGAAACTGATCAATCCGACGTATAAAACCTACGAGGAAACGATTGAGATTCCAGCGGCCGATATTCTCAAGAAACACATTGAACTGGAGAAAAAGTGAAAAAGGATTTATTTAAGGAGGCATCATGCGGAACATTATTGCCATGGTTTTGATCCTGGTCATGGCCCGTTTGGGTCTCAGCCAGGAGGTTTCGGGCGATTCCCTGCTCAAGATGCTGGAGTATGCTAAGAATTATTATAACCGCGGTGAGTACGAACAGGCCATTGGGGAATTAGAGCAGGCGCTTCAGTTTCTCAAACAATTGAACCGAATTGACCAGGTGGAGGCATACAAGTACCTGGCCTTCAGCTATGTTGCTTTCGGCGAAAAAGAGAAAGCCAAGGAACAATTCCGGCTGGCTCTTAAATTAGATCCAAAAATGGAATTGGATCCTTCCACGGTATCGCCGAAGATCATCAAGGTCTTTGAAGAAGTGAAAGCCGAGGTGATGGTCGAACCGCCCGTGGCACCACCGGCCAAACCGCCGGTCAATCCGCCGTCCGGCCCGCCCGCCGCAGCTGCACGTAAAAGCCCGGTACTGGCCACGGGCATGTCCTGCTGTCTGCCTGGCCTGGGGCAAATGTACCGCGGCGAGAAAAAGGCGGGCAGGAATTTAATGATCGCGGCCGGCGCCACGGTTGTCCCTTTTTTGATTTCCGCCGGCATCGCGGAAAAAAAGCATCAGGATTACCTGGACGTGCCGCCGGGTGACCCGGAGGAGATGGACCAGGCTTACCGCTCATACCGGATATGGGTTAATGTTCGGACTTTTACCGCGGTTGCCTATGCCGGAGTCTGGCTTTACAATTTGTATGACATTATTTTTACCAAACCCCCGGCATCCACCAGCCAGCGCGGCCACGACACGGGTTTTTACTGCCAGCTTGATGGCCGCCGTTTCCAATGCGGTTATCGCGTAAAATATTGATGGAGGGTAACATGACAAAAAGAGGATTATTTATTATAACCCTGTTTGCCATTTTGGGACTGATCGTTTGCGTCAAACCGGCACATGACAATGTCTGGGATCCAGAAAATCCGGACAAGGCCACGCTGTGCGGCTGGGTTTACGGCATGAACGAATTGCCGGTTCCCAGAGCGGAGGTTTTTTTGCTGGCCGACACGGTGGTCGTCGATTCCACGATCAGCGGTGATGATGGTTTTTACCAGATCGCGGATATTGATCCGGGAATCTACAAGGTGCGGGCGCAGGCACCGCATTACGTGCCGTTTGAATGTGAACCGGAAAGCCTACCGGCGGGCAGCGTCGACACTTTTGATATCTGGTTCAACGCTCAGCACTATTGTTTCGAGGAAGAGGCGCTGGGAACGGTTCAGCCCTTTGGTTTTGACACGCTCTGGGGTTCCTGGCAGGTGAAATCCGACACCTCCGCGCCGGAAAACCATACAGTTCCCAATATTTACTGCGGCACCAAGAACGCGGGCGAGTCCGCCCTGACCATACTTCGGTTATCCGGTCCTGATTTTTACCTGGAAACAGAACTTAGGATTCTGCCGCTCAGCGACACGGCCTGGTTCACGGGCGTGGTCTTCCGGTTCCAGGATCCTCTGAATTTCTACGTGGCGGGAATCAATCCCCACGGCCTGGTGCTTAACCGGCGGATCAATGGCGTGGATACGCAAATG
>CBFGIH010000138.1:0-4876 GCA_965648775.1 Caldifarciminota bacterium
ATCAAGCGGGCATCAAGAATATCTGCGCTCCTCTGGGAACCGCCTTGACCGAAAACCAGGCGCAATTGATTGCCCGGCACGCCCGCAAAGTGACCATCATCTTTGACGCAGACCGCTCAGGCATCAGAGCCGCGCTTCGGGCGGTCGGTTTGTTAATCAATGCCCAGGTGGACGTGCATGTCTGCGTCCTGCCGGACGAGTGCGATCCGGATGAGTATATCCGTGAACATGGAGCAAATGAATTTCTCTCGCTCATAAAAGACGCGCCGGATTTTTTTACTTTTTACAAGCAAACCGTAACAGTGCGTAATGTCGAGGATGAAGTCGCGCTGATTAAGGATTTAATCCAGATCGTCAGCACAATCCGCGATCCCATTCGTTTTGATCGTTATGTCAAGATGATCAGCCGGGTTTTTGAAATTCCCGAATCGACGATCAACCGTGAATTCCAGCTCCGAGGAAAATCCACCCTGCCGGTTTCTGCGCCCAAGCCGGCCAGCCGGACCCTCCGCTCCCGGACCAGTGTTTCCCCGGAAATGCGCCTAATGTCACTCATTCTCAGCAACAAAGAGTATCTGCCCCTGGCCCGTTCCTTGCTCGCCGTTGATGATTTCCGCGATCCGGACCTGCGGGCGGTGTATCAAACCTTAAATGCCCGGGCCGACACGGTCCACTATGATATCACTGAACTTTTACTGGACAGCCGGGTGCGCGATACGCTTCTTTCCCTCATCATCATGGAGGAAAAGATCAGCGAAGGCGAATACATCAAGGCTCTTAATGATTATAAATTGCGCCAGGTCGATCAACGAAAAATCAGGCCGAAGATCGCGGAGGCCATTAAGAAAAATGACACGGAAGCATTGAGAAAATATCAGGAGTTTTTGCGTAAGGGTGTCCGCCGCTGACCCGCGGACATCAGCGCTGAGCAGATAAAAGGAGAGCAAAGTGAAATATTCCCAAAAAATATTTGACAAGGCCAAGGAACAGGGACGAATCACGCTCAACGAGATCAATAAATTGATACCGGATAACGTTTCCCCGGAAGAGATCGATGAAATCCTGGATTTGCTCACCCGGTACGGGATCAGGATTGTGCAGGAAGAAGAAGAAGAAATCGCCAAGCCGCAACCAGTCAAAACAACGGTAAAACCGGAAGAACCGATCCGCGCTTATTTCCGCGAATTGGCCCGTTATGATCTTTTAACCAAGGATGAAGAGTATGAACTGGCGGTGAAGATTGAAACCGGTTACCGGATGATTGAGCGGCAATTTCTATCATATCCCTGCGTGGTCAATAAACTCCTGGAAATCTGCAAGCAGGTGGAGGAAGGACGTCGGAGTCTTGATCAGGTGTCGCGCGTGGAGATTGAAGCCATGATGGATAAACACACTTTCTGGGCTGAGCGCCAGCGTTTCATCCGGCGCGTCAAGTCAATCGAGAAAGATTACAAGTCCCTGACCCAGGTGTACAAAAAACAACGCAAAGAAAAATCCAAGTCCATCGAATGGCGGATTTTTGAAAAAGAAGAGCGGGTGCTGCGTAAATTGTCGGTCCTTTCTTTGCAGCACGGCGTCGTCAATGCCGGCATCCAGGTTTTTAAGGAAAACATCAGCCGACTGGAGCATCTGGAAAAAATTATACCTCGACTGCGCAACAAAGAGGAAATCAATGCCGCGGTTCGTGAGCGTCGTACTCTGCTTAGAGAC
Organism: Caldifarciminota bacterium; assembly: GCA_965648775.1. Taxonomy (GTDB): domain Bacteria; phylum Hydrothermota; class Tepidihabitantia; order SM23-42; family JAOAFX01; genus CBFGIH01. The sequence continues at coordinate 1,711 of CBFGIH010000138.1, forward strand.
ATCAACGCCGATCAAATTCGTTATCATGAAACGCAGATGATAGTGGAAAACTGGGAAGACCTGATCAACCGCGCCCGCCAGCGGATGATTGAAGGTAACATGCGTCTGGTCATTTCCATCGCCAAGAAATACGTGAACCGTGGACTTGAATTCGCTGACTTGGTCGGGGAAGGAAACAACGGACTGATTAAAGCCGTGGAAAAGTTTGATTACCGGAAGGGCTACAAGTTTTCAACCTACGCGACCTGGTGGATCCGCCAAGCTATCACCCGCGCGATCGGCGATCAGGCGCGGACCGTGCGTGTTCCCGCTCACATTTTAGATACAATGAACAAAGTGGCACGCGCCCAGCGCGATATGATTCAGGATCTTGGTCGCGAGCCCACGGTTGAAGAAATCGCCGATCACCTGGACATTCCGACGGACAAGGTCCGCATCGCTCAGAATATATCGCTGATCCCGATATCCCTCGATAAACCCATTGATGACGAGGAATCAAGTTTCGTGGGTGATTTCATCAGTGATCCGATGGCGGATTCCCCTTCCCGCCGGGCCGCGATTTCTATTTTGAAAGATCGTTTCAACGAAATTCTGAATGACCTGCCCAAGCGCGAAAAGAAAATCATCCGGTTGCGTTTCGGCTTGAACGATGGTCTGCCCCGGACCCTGGAGGAAGTCGGCCACATGTTCAATATCACCCGCGAGCGCGTTCGCCAGATTGAAGCCAAGGCCCTGCGCAAACTCCGTCATCCCACCCGCCTGCGTAAGTTGCAGATGTATAAAGATTTGATTGAGATGGAGTAACATCCATGTCCGTTGCGCCGGCCAATAAATACGATGTGATTGTCGTCGGTGCGGGATCCGCCGGTTATCCCTGCGCGATCCGGCTCGCCCAGTTGAAGAAAAAAGTGTTGATCGTCGAAGCCCGTGAACTGGGGGGTGTTTGCCTAAATTGGGGCTGCATTCCCACCAAGTCTTTATTATCGGCTGCTCAGCTGCGGGACGCCTTTGACCGCAGCCGACGATTCGGTTTCCGCTTTGAGGATCCGGTCTTGGATCTTCCTGCCTTGCGGCAGTGGCAAGAAGGTATTGTCCGTCGTCTGAGAAAAGGCGTAGCAATGCAACTGGAACGGATCGGCGTGAAGATTGTTTTCGGTGAGGCGCGGATCAGCAGTGAACATACACTTGAAGTCCATCGATCATCCGGCGGCGAGATCTTTGAGTTTGATGCCTTGGTTGTCGCCACCGGCACCGAAATTGCCAACTTACCTGGTTTTGATTTTGACGGTAAGTATGTCATGAACACTGACCAGGCTTTGCAGTTGGCCGAGGTCCCCGAAACTCTGCTCGTGGTGGGCGCGGGCGCCAGCGGCCTGGAAATGGCCACGATTTATTCCCGGTTGGGCAGCAAGGTAACGGTAGTGGAAATAATGGACCAGATTTTACCGGGCATGGATAATGAGCTTTGCAGCGTTTTGCTCAGGATTCTTCAAAAATCGGGAATGGAAATTCTCCTGCGTCATTCCGTCGCGGGCTGCCAGATTAGCGATGATCAGGTTAAAGTTAATCTGACCAGCGAGGGTCGGACATCTGCGCGGAATTTTCACCGAGTCCTGGTCACGGTGGGCCGGCGTCCCAATCACCGGCTTTTCGGCGATTGGTGTCCCGATCTTGATCACCGGGGCTATATGATCACCCAGATTGATGGTCGGACATCAATCCCCGAGATCTTTGCCGTGGGCGATATTTCCGGTCCGCCCCTGTTGGCCCACAAGGCGATGTATCAGGGGATCCGTTGCGCGGAAACAATCGCGGGCTGGCCCCGGCCCAACCGCGTTTCCGCAGTGCCCGCCTGTGTTTTTACTCTGCCTTCGCTTTCCTCGGTCGGCTTAACCGAAGCCGAGGCCCGCGACCGGGGCATAGCTGTGCGCGTCGGTCGTTGTCCATTCCTGGTGTCGGGTAAGGCCGTAGCGATGGGCGAAGGGGAGGGGCTGACGAAAATCGTATCCGACCCTGATGGCCGCATTCTGGGTGTGCATATTCTTGGCGCTGAGTCATCCAGCCTGATCGGCGAAGCGGTGTTAGCAGTGAACCAGGGTATGTCCGCGGAAGACTTGGTCGCCGCCATGCATCCGCATCCAACTTTAACGGAAACCATGCTGGAAGCTGCCGAACAACTTTTGCATAAATCAATTCATCTGGGCTAAAAACCGATGATTGCGCCGGCGGCGCTGCTTCCCTAATGATCGTTTTTATTATTTTCAGCCATTTTCATCCGTTGCTGTTTGAGGCCAATTTTGATTTTTCCGACACCCTGCGATCTCCGTCCTTGGTCGCCGAATTCGATTTCCAAAAACGGCCGGGGTTGGATCCATGGTTTTCGGAAGATAAAATTCTCCATTTTTATTTTTCCGCGTCTCTCGCTGGCCTGGTTTACCATCTCACCACCGATCAGGCGAATCAGGAAGCCGGTCCGAGCCGAATAATCGCTATCTCAGTTACTTCCCTGGTCGGGGTCGGTAAGGAAATTTTCGATCGACAGCAAAAAAAAGTTTTTTCCTGGAAAGATCTGGCCTGGGATGCTCTCGGCATCGCCACCGGTTGCCTGGTTTTTACCGCCTGGTAACTATCTTTCCCGAACGCGCATGACGCGGACCACGGCATTCACAAATTTTTTACGGAAACGAGGCATGCGCGCAGGCCTGGGATAGGGATGCACCGCATTCGTCAGCAGGATGATAAGCAAATCCCAAACCGGGTCATAACAAAGCATGGTGCCGGTAAAACCGGTATGGCCGAAAGCACGATCGGATAACACCGAAGGATAAATATTTATCTTCCAGCCCAATCCGCGGGGATCTGCGCCGCCGGTTTGGTCAATGATCATTTGCCGGACAGAACCAGGCGGAATAATCGAGCCGGTCAGATAAGCGCGGCAAATCCGCACCAGGTCATCCGCGGTGGCAAATAACCCGGCATTGCCCGAGATGCCGCCTCCGCCATAAAAGGCGTTACCGTCATGCACCTCTCCCCGGAGCAGATAGCGGCGCCAAGGCCATGATCGGGCAAGCCGACGGAAGCGGGGATCATTAATCGCTTTTTTCTTTTCATAACGGTCACCCCGTTCGGTCGGCGCACAACGCCGGAGCCCGGCGGTCGGATTATA
>CBFGIH010000139.1:0-4783 GCA_965648775.1 Caldifarciminota bacterium
TAATCGACTTGCATGCTGATCGTTTTTTACGACGAATGGTGCGTGGGCTGGTTGGTTTCCTCGTGGACATCGGCCGCAGTCGTTATCAAATCGAGGACTTGCGGAAAGTGTTAAATGGTCAGCAAAAAGAAATTTTTTTTGCTCCAGCTCATGGCCTTTTTTTGGTTGAGGTGATTTATTAAGCAAATCTTATTTCGCCTGAGTTCTGGATTCTTGATGTCATAGCATCAGGTAAATTATTAACGAGGAGCAATAAATGAAACTTTATCTTGATACCGCGAACGTTGAAGAAATCCGGGAAATCGCTGGCTGGGGAATTCTGGATGGCGTAACCACCAATCCTTCTTTGCTGGCTAAAGAAAAAGGCGATTACCAGCAAATATTAAAAGAAATCTGTGACTTGGTCCGAGCCCCCGTCAGCGCGGAAGTTCTAAGCACCGATCCGGAAAAGATTATCAAGGAGGCGCGCGATCTCAGTTCAATCAGTGAACATATTGTCATTAAAATTCCCTGCACCGTTTCTGGTTTGAAAACAACCCGGCAACTTACCGGTCACAACATAAAAGTCAATATGACCCTGGTTTTTTCGTCCAATCAGGCGTTGCTGGCTGCCAAAGCCGGTGCTGCCTATGTCAGTCCGTTTGTCGGTCGTCTTGATGACACGGGCAATCCGGGTATCCAGGTAATAACCGAGATAATGGAAATCTATCGCCGTTACGCTTTTTCCACCCAAGTAATATTCGCTTCCGTGCGTCATCCGGATCATGTCCGACAGGCAGCGCTGATCGGATCTCACATCGCGACCATTCCTTATAAAATTTTCAAGCAACTGATAAATCATCCTCTGACCGATATCGGCATCGAACGTTTTGCGAAAGACTGGCAGCAAAGATGATCAGAAGATACGCACTGGCGATTCTGTTTGGTGCTTTGCTGGGAATCGCTCTGCTGGCCGGCATCAAGTGGACTTGGTATCGCTCGACTTCCAAAGACACTCTGAAGTTGAATGATCAAATTAGCCAGCAGCGGGCAAATGCCATTGTCATGGCTGCCCGCCGAGTGGGTCCGGCCGTTGTTTCCATCACCGTAACCCAGACGCGCATTGTTACGGTTTCTCCTTTTCCTGATGATTTCTTTAACAATTTTTTTCGTGATTTTTTTCCGGAACGCCGCTACCAGGAGCAGGTCAAAAGCCTTGGCTCCGGCGTGATCATTGCCGATGACGGCTATATCGTCACCAACGAGCACGTGGTGAATAACGCGACGGCGATCGTTGTCACCCTGCCCGCCGGGCAGCGCCTCAGCGGCCAAATCGTGGCCACGGATCATACCAACGACCTGGCCTTGCTTAAAATTGAGGGCCATGGGCTGCCCTTTGCCGAGCTGGGTAATTCAGATGATCTCATGATCGGCGAATGGGTGATCGCGCTGGGCAACCCGTTCGCTTTTCTCCTGGAAGACACCAAGCCCACCGTCACGGTGGGCGTGGTGTCCGCCCTTAACCGTTCGATTAAATCAAACCAGGAAGATCGTATTTTTCGGCAGATGATCCAGACCGATGCTGCGATCAATCCCGGCAATTCCGGCGGCCCCCTGATAAATGTCCTTGGTCAGGTCATTGGCATCAACACCTTTATTTTCACTTCCGGAGGCGGATCAGAGGGCATCGGTTTTGCCCGTCCCGTTTCAATCGTCCGCAAATTCATCATCGAGGCACAACGTTATGGCCGTGTCCGTACTCCCTGGATCGGGATCTGGACGGATGAAGCGTTGCCCACCAGGAGTTCAAAAGGCGCTTTGATTGCCCAGATTGATGAAGGCAGCCCAGCATCCCGGTCTGGATTATTACCGGGTGACCTGGTAAAAGCCGTAAACGGCATTCCGGTTTCAGGACCGATGATGATGGAAAGATTATTAACCGGCCTTTATGTTGGCGACACCGTCACGGTCGATTATCTCCGAAACCAGGAAAACTTCGTCGCTTCCCTGGTCGTGACCGAATTCGCTGAACCCGCCGGCTTTCAAACCAATCAAGGTTTGACCGTGGCGGAGATCCAGCCGTACTTCGTGAAAAAATTTGGCCTTGGTTACCGGACCGGGGTGGTGGTCATCAAACTCGCCGATGATTCCATCGCCGAACGTGCCGGTTTTCAGCCCGGCGATGTTGTTCTTCGTATCGGCACCGAACGGATTCGCCGCCTTGATGACTTCAAACAAGCTCTTCGGTTATCTGGCGCCCTGCCCTGGATCGTCAGCCGCGCCGGCATTCTTTTGCAAATTATTATGGAGAATAAATGATCAAACGATACCAAACTTATTCCATGACCGATCTGTTTGCCGAAAAGCATAAATATGAAATCTGGTTGAAAGTAGAAAGAATTGTCGCCGAGGTTGAAGAATCGGCTGGCATCATACCCCGTGGTTTAAGCCGCGCCTTAAGCGGGGTGCAGATCAATCCCAACCGGGTGAGCAAAATAGAACAAAGCACTAACCATGATGTGATTGCCTTCCTGGAAGCCGTGCGCGAGAAAATTGGCTCAGCCGGTCGCTGGCTCCATTATGGAATGACTTCTTATGATTTGGTGGACACGGCCCTGGCCCTCTTGCTGCGGGAGGCCTGCTCAATACTGGAACAAGAGTTGAGCAACCTCGGTCGCGTGTTGGGCAAACTTGTTCGCCGTTATCGCACCACCCCCCAGATCGGCCGCACGCACGGGGTTTTTGCCCAGCCGATCACTTTCGGCCACAAGGTTGATTCCTGGCGTCAGGAAATAATACGGTCGCAACGGCGCTTGCGTTTGGTTAAAGAGGAGATTTCTTTCGGCAAACTCTCCGGCGCGGTCGGCGCCTACACGATACTTGATCCCGTAATTGAGCGCCGGGTTATGCGCCGGCTGGGATTGAAGGCTGAACCCGTTTCGACCCAGGTTATTCCCCGCGACCGCATCGCTCACCTGATGGCCGTGCTTGCTCTTTGCGGCGGAGCGTTTGAACGCATCGCCACGGAAATTCGTAACCTGTCCCGAAGCGAAATCGCGGAATTAAGCGAACCATTTGGTCGCGGGCAGAAAGGTTCCTCCGCCATGCCCCACAAGCAAAATCCCATAGTTGCCGAGCGCATCTGCGGTCTGGTCAAAACCCTGCGTGGTTACCTGATTCCCGCCTTTGAAAACATTAACCTGTGGCACGAACGTGATCTTTCTAATTCGTCCGCGGAGCGGATTTTCCTCGAAGACGCTTTCCAGCTCGTTCATTATTGCGCCTTGCAGCTTACTGCCATCCTGGAAAGGATGAAGGTGCATACCCGCCGGATGCGCGAGAATCTGGACCGCTGCCAGGGGGTTTATGCCTCACAGTTTCTGATGAATTCCCTGATTGCCAAAGGGCTGGACCGCAAAGACGCCTATGACCTCACTCAAAAACTTTCCTTTCGCGCGGTGCAACTCGGCATCAATCTGGCCGATCTCGCGCAGCAGGACCGCGGTGTCCGGCAACGGCTCAGCCCCGCGGAAATAAAGCGCATCTTTGATCTTCAGTGGTTTCTCCGCAATATCCGCGGTCGCCAGCGTCGGGAAAGGGCAAAGAATAAATGAAAAAACGTTTGACTTTTTCAGATTTTTTACTATAATTAAAAATGGATTTTTTTAAAAAGTGTCAGGCCACCGTCAGAGAAGTGGATAGAGCCCGGCAGATGGGCATCTATCCTTATTTCACGCCTATTGAATCCGTTCAAGATCATCGGGTTCTGATTGACGGCGAAGAGTTCATCATGATTGGCTCTAATGGTTATCTCGGTCTCGCTTCCGATCCGAGGCTGAAAGAAGCCGCCATCGCTGCCATCAAAAAATACGGCACGACCTGCTCAGGTTCACGGTTTTTAAACGGAACCCTGGATATCCATGTGCAGCTGGAAAACGATCTGGCCGATTTTTTTAACAAGGACCAGGCGATTGTTTTTTCAACCGGTTTCCAGACCTGTCTGGGGGTCATATCGTCTTTGAGTTTCAAGAATGACATCATATTGATTGACCGTCAAAACCACGCTTCAATTGTCGACGGCAGCCGCCTTTCCTTTGCCCAGGTAAAAAAATACAAACACAACGATATGGCCGATTTGGAAAGACTGTTGAGCGGGTTATCCGCCGGCCAGGGCAAGTTCATCGTGGTGGACGGTGTTTTCAGCATGGAAGGTGACATGGCCAACCTGCCGGAAATTGTCCGGTTAAAGAAAAAATACAATGCCCGGCTCATGGTGGACGACGCCCACGGCATTGGCGTGCTGGGCGCGCACGGCCGGGGAACCGCTGAACATTTCAATGTGCTGGGCGATGTTGATCTCATCATGGGCACCTTCAGCAAGTCTTTCGCTTCCCTGGGCGGTTTTATCGTCGGTCCGGCGGACGCCATTACCCACATCAAACACAGCGCCCGTTCTTTCATTTTTTCCGCCAGCATGACCCCCGCGGCGGTCGCCAGCGCCCAAACCGCCTTAAATATCATTAGACAGGAACCAGAAAGAAGAAAACATTTACTGGCCATTACTCGCCGGGTGCTGCAGGGATTCAAACAGATCGGACTCGATACCGGCAACAGCGAGACACCTGTAATTCCGGTTATCATCGGCGAGGACGAAAATTGCTTTGCTTTCTGGAAAACGCTGTATAAAAATCATCTTTTCGCCAATCCGGTGATCTCGCCCGCCACGCCGCCCGGCCGGGCTCTAATCCGGACGACTTACATGGCGACCCATACGCACGAAGATATCGATATCGTGCTTGATGTT
>CBFGIH010000140.1:0-1101 GCA_965648775.1 Caldifarciminota bacterium
CGGGCGCCTTCCTTGTCGTAAAAATAACCGCCCCGCAGGATAATAAAATTGAAGTAATCCAGTTCCAGGCCGATTCCCTTCCAGGCTTCCTCGAATTCATAACCGACTTTTTCCAAAAAAGTTTGATCCGGATCCGCGAACATGCCAACCAGGACCTTGGTCACCTCGCCGGTTAAATTCACTTTGATCACGCGGCTGCTGACGGGCTGAACTTTGACGCCCAGCCTGAGCGTGATCGGAAGAGGATCCTTGCGGCCGGTCTCGGTGTAGCTGATACCGGGACCCATGTTCTGCAGGGCGGCGGAAAGCGACAGGAAGGAAGCGGGTTTGTAGAGGGCACCGAGGTCAAAAGCGTAAGCGATGCCGATGCCACCGCTGCGAATACCCAGATCGGGGATCCGCAGCCAGACCCAGGGCGCAACCAGGTATGAATAAATGAATTTCCAGCCGGCACCCAGGCCCAGGCGCTCATTCAGTTTCACGCCGTAATTAGCCCCCACCGCGATATCAAAAGTCGTGTATTCTCCAAGGTAATTACCCTCAAAATCACGCACTTCGGTCTTGCCCGTGGTCAGATAAATCACGTTAAATCCCAGCGTGCCTTTTTTAATTGATTTGGTGAATCCCGCATATTCGTAATACATATTGGGATGAAGGCCGGAAAGCCAGTTTGAGTGCTGCAAAGAAGCGATCATGCCGTCTATGTACGCCAATCCGCCCTGATTGTAATAACAGGCGGTGGCATCGTCAGCCAGGGCGGAAAATGCGCCGCTCATGGCCGTGGAACGCGCACCCGGCCAGATCATCAGAAAAACCGCACCCGGCCTCGAGGCGGCGTTTATCAAAGGCATTAACAGCAACAACGGTACGAACAGTTTGCGCATGAAAAACCTCCAAGCATTTGAGATTATATAATATTTAGACAATTGTGTCAAGGGCAGGGTTTAAGATTATTTGAATCCACCGCTTTCCGCGGTCAGGCACCAGCAATTTGCAGATCGCGCACGGCAATCCGGCCGGGACCGGCATAATCGCCGCTGATTATCGAATCAGAATCAAAACTCATTTTGGGCAGGCACTTGAACAAATTGCCGCTGATTG
>CBFGIH010000140.1:1111-4718 GCA_965648775.1 Caldifarciminota bacterium
TACGGGTATTCGCTGTCCATGGCGGAAAAGATAACCAAAACGAATTTCCGCTACGAAATCACCCGTGACCGGGTCCGGCGAAAAATCTGAGAATTTCACGACCTGCAGGAATTCTTCATCCAAATTGATGGACGGAGCAACCGGCTGAATAATCATGTTTTTGAAGCCACCGGTCGGTTCCAAACCCAGGTAATCAGCATACTGCTTGCTGGCCAGAAAACGAACCAAATCGCCGTGGTCGATCACGACCAATTCTCGGCCCGGTATGCCCTCTTCATCAAAAGGATCAGAGTAAAGACCGAAAGGGATCAGGCCGTTGGAAATCAGCTGAAAATCACTCGCCGGCGTCGGCTCCCAGACCGCGGTGCCGATTTCAAATTTATTCAACCCGAGATCTTTGATCCGGGCCGAACTGTGATAGATCAGCGGTTGGAACAGAGACCTGATCTGGTCATGAGCAAACAGCACCGTGGCCTGACCGCTTGGCGGCACTTGCACTCTGAGCATGTCGCGGCTGTAGCGCTCGTGATCGGCAAGGAGACCCGTAAGGTTCAGTTGATCAAAATTTCGGCGCACGACGTTGCCGTGAATCTCGGCGGACTGGCCGGCGGCTTCGCTGACAATGGTGAAATCAACTTCAATCCGGCTCTTCTCCTTCGTGGCGCGGATGCCGGTGGAAGATTGAAGCTCAATTTCAGAATGCACCAGGAATAATTCCGCGCTCGACCGGCAGGACGAATCTCGACCCGAATTCTGACGGATCAACTGGGTTAACATATCTGCCTGCGCCCGGGCGGACTTGATCCGCGGATCCATCAGGATCACGTCCGGGTAGGGCTGCGGCGTCATTAACCGGTATCCGCGGTTATGAACCAGGGAGGCGCCAACGCGGGCCTGACTTAGATAAAAGTCCGGATCCTGTCCTGATTGCAGATAAAATGTGAAATCGCCCCGCGTGGTGCGGCCATCGATGGTCTGATCAAGATACACGGTCACCTGGTAAGAACGAGTATGGATTTCCCGATCTGACTCCACACCGTTTTTCAATAAATAACGTTGATACTCATGCGTGGTGATACCGGTGATCAAGTAATCGGAAAAACCTTGTTTACCAATGCGCTCCTTCAGCAAATCAAACACGTGGGCCTCTCATCATCCCAGACGAACCCTGGTGCGGATATGAGGTCCGCCCGCGGAAACCGGAACCTGCTCCTTGTATCCCTTGCCGCAGATGCCGCCGTCCAGTTTAAAATCGCTGCCGATCAGAGAAATATCCTTCAGCAAATCCGGGACGTAACCGGTCACGCCCAGCGGCGAATATATTCGATCCGTGAGCTGACCGTTGAGAATTTCGCGACCGTACAAAACAAGAATCTGTATCCCCCAGCCTTTGGGATCCTCCATACCGCTCATCCCTTTCTCGAGATACACTCCCCGTTCCACCGAGGCAATGATTTCCCGGGGCGGCACGGTGCCGGCGGCGATGAAGGTGTTGGACATTCGAGCATAGATCTTGCGGGCGAATGATTCGCGCCGGCCATTGGCGGTCTTGGGCAAACCCAGCACCGCGCTGGAAAAGCAATCGCTCAGGCCTTGAATAAACACGCCATCCTTGACAATGTAGGTTGGCCGCGCCAGCTCGCCTTCATCGTCGATGAAATAAGAACCATAGGCGCGGGGCACCGTGGGATCATCAATGATATTGACCGCTGGCGCCGCAATCATCGCGCCCAGATATGACCGGGAACGAGCCCGGTCTTTAAGGTACATGTCGGTCTCGACGCCATGACCAAACGCTTCATGGGCAATCAAACCCGTAACCTCGGGTGCAGCCACGACATCATAAAACCCGGGTTCGATGTGCTGGCTGTTTAATAGGCGGCGGCCCATGGCCACGAGCTCGTCAATCTCGCCCTCACTGACTTCGATCAATTCCATACCGCCCGTACCACCGCGGATCAAATAATTATGTTTCATCTGTTGCCCGTCACTGATAAAAACCACCAGGATGTGGTGCATTCGCTGAATTTTCTCTTCAATCACCCGGCAGCGGTTAATAAACAACTTGGTTTGACGGCGTTCGGAATACGACAACACAGCATTGATGACCTGGTGGGCAGCAAGAATTTTGTTCCGGCGCTGGCGCAGCAAATCGAGTTTATCCATGAGAAGCATCTTTCCCGGCGGAGAAATTTCATCGGTTTGATAAGAAGCGGAAAGCGCGGAACCGCAGGAGATCTCATAACGCGGCGGTCGGGGGGTCACCCCGGCGATGGCCGCGCGTCCGAACTTGACTAACCGATCAAGTTCTATTTCGTCGGTTGCGAATTCCTGGAAAAATTCACCGTTGAACAGCGAGAACACAAAACCGCGGTTTGGCCGGGGAGCTGTGATGCGGTCATCCTTGCGGTCTACTTGTATTTCCACGCCGTCACTCTCAAAACAAGTAACCGCGGCGTAAGGTACTTTTTTCTCAGCTTCCTCGACCAGATCCCGCAGCGCGGGGATAATCCGCTGATCCAGAGTCGTCACCGGGGAATAACTTTTACGAACCGATGTTTTCCTGCCTTTAATACCAGGGGAGCCGTGACCTCCACGGTATAATTGATATCGCGCACGGTTCGGCCGTCAATATCAATCGCACCCTCGCGGACCTTGCGCTTGGCTTCGCTGCGTGAAGTCATCAGGCCGGTGTTGATCAGCAGATCCACGATATTAATGGAACCGGCGGCGCACGGGTACAGCGGCAGTTCCCTGGGTGTTTCGCCTTTGCTGAACACGGCCTGGAAATCGTCCGCGGCCTCGCGGGCAGCTTCCGCGCTGTGATACATGCGGACCAGGGTTTGCGCCAGTTCAAATTTAACATCCCGGGGATTGATTGTCTGCCGGGCCAGAGCGGTGCGGTATTCTTCGATCTTGTGCGGAAAGGCATCCGTGGTCAACTCAAAATACTTGACGATCAGATGATCGGGCAGGGACATGACCTTGCCAAACATTTCCCGGGGCGGTTCGGAAATGCCGATGTAATTGCCGAAACTCTTGCTCATTTTTCGGACGCCATCCGTACCTTCGAGAATGGGCAGGGTCAGGACCACCTGTGGTGCCAGGTTGAATTCGCGCATGAGCTCGCGGCCAACCAAAAGGTTGAATTTCTGATCCGTCCCGCCGAGTTCCACGTCGGCCTTAACTGCTACCGAATCATAACCCTGGCAGAGAGGATAAAGAATTTCATGCATGTAAACGGGCACGCCGGACTGCAGCCGCTGGGAAAAATCGTCCCGCTCCAGAATCCGGGCGACGGTGTATTTTGATGCCAGTTCAATCAATTCGTACATGTTAAGGGCCGCCAGCCATTTGCTGTTGAAAGTGAATTCGGTTCTCTTGGGGTCCAGAATCCGAAAGATCTGTTCTTTGTACTTGGCCATGTTTTTTTTGATTTCTTCCCGGGTCAGCTTGGGCCGGGTCTTGGAAACACCACTGGGATCGCCGATCATGCCAGTGAAATCGCCGACGACCATGACCGCGATATGTCCCAGGTCCTGGAACTGACGAAGCTTGCGCAATACCACACTGAAGCCGAGATGAATCTCGGGGCCGGTGGGATCAA
>CBFGIH010000141.1:0-1114 GCA_965648775.1 Caldifarciminota bacterium
ACGGCGGCGAGGGGCGACTGGCCCCGCGGCACATAATCCTTTATGTCTTTAGGTAACTGCACCGGCAACTGATCTTCGGGAACCGGTACCATACCGCATCGCGGGCAATAGATGATGGGGATCGGCGCACCCCAGTAACGCTGCCGGGAAATCAACCAGTCCTTCAAACGATAACGGATACTCGGCCCACCGAGTCCCCGGCGTTCAATTTCGGCCGTGACCGCCGCAATGCCCGCGGTGGAATCTAACCCGGTGAACGGTCCGGAATTGACCATCACACCGGCAGCTTCGTATGCTGCGGTCATGGTTTCGGCGCACAAATCCGCATCGGGGGGTTTGATCACCACCCGCACGTTCAGCCGGTACTTGCGGGCGAACTGAAAATCGCGTTCATCGTGCGCGGGCACGCCCATGACAATGCCACTGCCGTATTCGGGCAGGACGTAATCGGCGACATAAATGGGAACTTTTTCGCCATTCAGCGGATTGACCGCATAGGCGCCAGAAAAAACTCCGTCCTTCTCCTTGCTGCTGCGCTCGATATCGCTCTTTTTGGTGGCTTCCCGCACATATCTTTTCACCGCCTCCTCCTGCTCGCGGCCCTTAACCAAATCTTCCAGCCAGGGATGTTCAGGAGCGATGGATATAAAAGTGACGCCGTAAATGGTGTCGGGCCGGGTCGTGAAGACTCGGAAATCAAAATCGCGGTCGGCAACCTGAAAGACGATATCACAGCCCTGGCTGCGACCGATCCAGGCGCGCTGGATATCGCGCACATTGTCGGTCCAGCCGGTCAAACGATCGATATCATCCAGCAGGCGCTGTGCATAATCCGTGATCTTGAAAAACCACTGGTTCAGTTTTTTCTTTTCGATTCCCGCCTCGCACCGGTAACAGCGGCCATCCACTACCTGTTCGTTGGCCAGGACCGTCTGGCAGCCAGGGCACCAGTTCACATATGCCTCTTTCTTGTAAGCCAGGCCGCGGCGATAGAGCAAGAGAAACATCCATTGCGTCCAGCGGTAGTAATCGGGCTGGCAGGTGATAATTTCCCGGTCCCAATCGTAAGTAATACCGAGCATTTTTAGGGACTGATCCGAGATACGAATATTTT
>CBFGIH010000141.1:1124-4710 GCA_965648775.1 Caldifarciminota bacterium
CCATGGTCCATTGTTCGGGATGGATTCCCATCTTGATGGCCTGGTTTTCCGCGGGCAAACCGAAAGCATCCCATCCCCACGGATGCAGCACATCGTAACCCTGCCGGGCCTTGAAACGGGAAAAGACATCGCCGATCACATAGTTTTTTCCCTGTCCCATGTGGATGTCACCGGACGGGTAGGCAAACATTTCCAGGTTGTAGAATTTCTTGCTGGGCCTGGGATTGGTGGAAAAGAGTTTATGCTCGCGCCAATAGGCCTGCCATTTCTGTTCAACCGTGTTATGATCGTAAACCATCAGGAAATCGGATGGGGCTATTGACGGGAGATGTCGAGAATCTCAGCACCGCACTTCTCGCAGTACCAGGAGTCCGGTGCATTTTTGTGACCGCATTTGGGACAAGCCGCGGCCTCTTCTTTTTTTGCCGCCGGCGCCGGCTTTTCTTCCGTGATCTCGGTGAGAGCCAGGTCCTCGACCAGCAAATCGTCTATGCGCTGCTCTTGCCCAGGCAATTTTTCTTCCAGCACATGTTCATCAATCTGGATTTCACGCTCGGCGGGCGGCGCCGGCATGGGTGGTTTTTCCGGCAGCGGGGTTGGCGCCGGTGCCGGCGCGACTTCCTCTTCAATGGCCTTGATTTCCGACAGCGATTCCAGCCAGCGGCGCCGGTCCTCGAGTTTCTTCAACTGCGCCACCACGGCCTTCAGCCGCTCTTTCGCGTCCGCGCTCTGGGCATTGTAGGCATCATCGTCGTACTCGCCGATGGTGTACCGCAGTTCAATCTCCTCGAGCAGCAAGCGGAGGTTTTTCTCTTCCTGTGTCAGTTCAGTCAGCTGGTTTCGGATCTTTACGCTTTCTGCTTTGACCACCTCAATATTTTCAAAAAACTGCGCTTCAATTTCCTGCAGTTTTTTTTCGTATTCCTTTTTTACCTTTTCATAAACCTCCGCGCTCACGAAGGACTTCTTTTCCTCGATCTTGCTGAGTTTATCTGCCAGATCCGCGCGCTTGGTTTCGATGTCCTTAAGGATATCCATACTATTGTCCATACCCGTCTCCTTTCCCGAACAACTGCCACTTTTGTTCCAGCAATAGTTCAAAATAGATATCAATGAATCAGGAACCGGCCTTGATCTTGCGGTCCAGCGTCAATAATTCATCCAGCAAAGCGGTCACGGCCCCATGATCACGAAAACGATCTGCCAGTTTAAGTAAACGCCAGCCCAGACCGTAAATCAGACCTGGATAATCGTTCTTTTCCAGGTAAAGGCGGCAATCTTCAAAATTGCGCAAGGTTGACGCCCGGCCGTGAAAAAAATCATCAGTGAAGCGCATGGGATTCAAGGCACCGGTACCAACGGCCAGATCCCGGATGCCAGCGGGCGTTAGCGATTTGTGCTCATACAGATAATTTTCGATCTTATCCAATTCATTTTTCAATCCGGTCACATCGGTCTCAAATTCCTCCTCAAGGTAGGAAATTATTTGCGGGGTTAAACCCATTTGCTGACGCTGACTGCGTCGGGCAATCCATTCGCGAACCTTGTGCTTTTCGGGCATAAAGACCACGCACACGGCCTGGGGAAAAAAGCCGGCAACACGGTTGGCGGTGCGCGACAAACCATTTTCCTCTTTTGGACCATGGTACATCAAGATCAGGCAATTCGGCAAAGAACCGGTGCCGGTAGCCGCGGCTAATTTTTTTAACTCCCCGTCCTCCAGTTCTTCCAAATTCTTGATGACAAACAACCGGCGGCTGGCCAGCAGAGAGCTCATGTATAACCTGGGCACTATTTCTTCAAGATTAAGTTCCGGCGCGGAATGAATTTCTACATCCAGGTCGTCTTTGATCTTCAGCGCGTTCTTGATGGCGGTCATCGCGTTTTCCATCAGCAAGGGTTCATCGCCCACGAGCAGATAACGGCTGGCCACCGGGCCTTTTTTCAACTCCTGTTTTAACTCCTTCTCCGTCATTGTTTATTTTATATAAATATAATTATGTGTCAAGATGACCAGCGACCCGGGATCGCGGTTCGGCAATACCGGCACTTACCGGCCGCGAGATGAAGTGACAAGACATCAAAACCGTGCCGTTCAATCAGGAGTTTACCGCATTGGGAACAATAAGTGTTTTCCTGATTTAATTCCGGCACGTTGCCGATGTAAACGAATTTTATACCCGTTTGCCGGGCGATGTCCGCGGCCTGCTCCAGGGTCGCGGCAGGCGTGGGCGGGACATCCAGCAGTTTATATTGAGGATAAAACCGGGAAAAGTGCAGCGGCACTTCCAATCCCGTATTATCCACGAGCCAGCGACACATGTCGGCAATTAATTTTGGCTGGTCATTGAAACCAGGAATGATCAGATTCGTGATTTCCAGCCACACTCCGGCTTCCTTGAGCCGCCGGATCGTCGCCAGGACCGGCGCGGCGGTGCCACCGGTGAGGTCGCGGTAAAATTGTTCGCTGAAACCCTTGAGGTCAATATTGGCGGCGTCCAGCTGCGGAATCAATTCCTCCATCGGCGCCGGGTTGAGATAACCGTTCGATTTTATTATGTTATTGATGCCGCGCGCGCGCGCTTCCCGCGCGGTGTCTATGACGTATTCAAAAAAAACGCTGGGCTCAGTATAGGTGTACGCGATGGTTGGACAGCCCTGATTAACCGCCAGTTCGGCCATCTCGCCGGGCGTGATCTCGAAGTTGTATGTGTCATCCGGTTGGGCTTGCGATATATCCCAGTTCTGACAATTCTTACAGGTGAAATTGCAGCCGGCCATGGCCAGGGATAGCGCCGTGCTCTTGGGGTAGAAATGAAATAAAGGTTTTTTCTCGATCGGATCAATGTGCAGACTGCAGGGATTAGAATAAGCAAGGGTATAATATTTGCCGCTGCGGTTTTCCCGAACCCGGCAGAAACCGCGCCGGCCTTTGGGCACGGTGCAATACCGGGGGCAAAGCTGACAGCGAACCGTATCGTGGGCCAGCGTCTCATAGTAACGCGCCGGCTGTGGAAAAACGCGACCGAGCCGGGCTTTCAAATCCGCGGCTTCCGCCCGCCGGGTCAACCTGGTCAACAGGGCGAGAGAAGCGGCAGCAGTAAAACCGCATTTTAGAAACGAGCGCCGGGTCAGCACCCGCTCAAAAAAAAGATTCATAACCGCTTTACCAATTTAATTATATCCAGATCGCCGTTTTTGGCAAGATCACCCTTAGCGCGGCTTGACTTTGTATCCGGCTTGTCATATACTTATTGAATGGAAAGCATTATTCGCAAAATAGGCCGGGAAGAGCTGGAAAATCTCTTTCAGATGGCGAGTTCCCTCATCACCACGCTGGAACTGTCCAAAATCCTTGATATCATCATCGAAAGCGCCCGCTCTTTGCTGAAGGCCGAAGCCAGTTCCCTGCTGCTGCTGGATGAGACCACCCAGGAACTATATTTCGCCAGCGCCACCGGCGATGTTTCTGGCCGTCTCAAGAACCTGACCGTCCCGCTGGATAAAGGAATCGCCGGCGCGTGCGTACGCGATGGCCGAATCAAGATCGTCAACAACACGGCTCAAGATCAATATTTTTATCCAC
>CBFGIH010000142.1:0-4684 GCA_965648775.1 Caldifarciminota bacterium
CGCAACCCTGAAATCGAGGAACCAAAACCGGACGAGGTTTACCAGGTCGGCTGCGTGGTGCAGATCACGAAAATGCTGAGATTTCCAGACGGCACGATCCGGCTTTTAATCAAGGGTTTGAAAAGATTCCGGGTCGTGTCTTTCACGCAGACCGAACCATACCTTAAGGCCCGCATTGAGATCATCGGCCACGAGATTAAGAAAACCGTGGCGCTTGAAGCGGTCATGCGCAACATCGTTACGATGTTCCAGCAGCTCGTCTCCCTGGCGCCCTACCTGCCGGACGAACTGGGCGCGGTAATTCTCAACATTGAAGATCCGGACCGACTCGCGGACTTTATTACCAGTTATACGAACCTGGAATTTCAGGAAAAGCAAATGCTTCTGGAAACGATTGATCCCAAGGAACGTTTTGCCAAGCTGACGCCCCTGTTGCAGAAGGAAATCAGCATTCTGGAGCTCGGCGCCAAGATCCGCAGTCAGGTCAAGAACGAGCTGGACAAGGGACAGCGCGAGTACTACCTGCGGGAACAGTTGAAGGCGATCCAGAAGGAGCTCGGCGAGGCGGATGAACACACGCGCGAGATAGACGAACTGCGTCGTCAAATCGAAGAAGCCAGGATGCCGGAAGCGGTGGTCAAGGTTGCGCGCAAAGAATTAGACCGCCTGTCCAAAATGCCTCTCCAGGCCGCGGAATACACGGTGTCGCGCACTTACCTGGACTGGCTGGTCGCCCTGCCCTGGTCCAGCTCGACCACCGACAACCACGAGCTCGACCGGGCCCGCAAGATCCTGGATGAGGATCACTACGATCTGGAAAAAATCAAGGAGCGGATTTTAGAATATCTGGCCGTTAAAAAACTGAAACCCGACTCGCGCGGCTCAATCCTCTGTTTCATCGGCCCGCCCGGCGTGGGCAAGACGTCGCTGGGCAAATCCATTGCCCGTGCCCTGGGTCGGAAATTTGTCCGGATTTCCTTAGGCGGCATCCGGGATGAGGCGGAAATCCGCGGCCACCGCCGGACTTATGTCGGCGCTCTGCCCGGCCGCATCATTCAGTCTTTAAAGACCTGCGGCAGCAACAATCCGGTTTTTATGCTGGACGAAATCGACAAGGTCGGCATGGATTTCCGGGGTGATCCTTCGTCCGCCCTGCTCGAGGTTCTAGATCCAGAACAGAACTACCAGTTTTCCGACCACTACCTGGAAGTTCCCTTTGATCTTTCCCGCGTCATGTTCATCGCCACGGGCAACCTCGTTGATCCCATCATCCCCGCGCTCAAGGACCGGATGGAAATCATTGAGCTACCGGGTTACATCCTGGAGGAAAAAATCGAAATCGCCCGCTCTTTTCTCATCCCCCGACAGATCCAGGAAAACGGGTTGAAACCATCTCACCTGTCCTTTGAGCCGGCGGCGCTCCGCCACATAATCGGCCATTATACCCGCGAATCAGGCGTGCGCAATCTGGAAAGGGAAATCGGCGCGATTTGCCGGAAAGTCGCCCGCCGCCTGGCTGAAGGCAAGAAAGGGTCAGTCCGCATTACGCCGCGGCTCGTGGACGAATATCTGGGACCGTCGCGGATCTTCGCCGAAGTGGCAAACCGCCGAAAAGTCCCGGGCGTCGCCACCGGTCTGGCCTGGACCCCCACGGGCGGCGAGATCATTCACATCGAATCAATCCGCAATCCGGGCAAGAGAGGATTGATCTTGACTGGCCTTTTGGGCGATGTCATGAAAGAATCCTGCCAGGCCGCGCTCTCGTTTTTGAAAAGTAAATTCCGGTCATGGAAAATAGATGCGGCTGCTCTGGAAGACCACGAGATCCACATCCACATTCCCGCGGGTTCGATTCCGAAAGACGGACCCTCCGCGGGGCTGGCGGTCATCATGTCTCTGGCTTCCCTGTTCCGACAGGAACCGATCGAACCCAAAATGGCTTTTACGGGCGAAATCACCCTGACCGGCCGGGTCCTGCCCGTGGGTGGCATCAAGGAAAAAGTCATCGCCGCGAAACGGGCCGGCATCACCCGCATTCTGCTGCCCCAGGAAAACGAACGCGACTTGAAAGAAATTCCCCGGCATGTCCGAACGGGCCTGTCTTTTCACCTGGTCAGCACCATTGACGAAGCGCTGAACCTGATTTTTACCCAGCGCAGAAAAAAATGATTTTTTGGCTGCTGCTTGTGTCTGCGGTCCAGTGGCAGAGTACGATCACGCCCGTTGATGATTCTTTGAACCGCCTTACGGTTTATTTCAATCTTCCCAGCCGGGACATCAAGTTTCTGCGGGGAGATTCAGGTTACCAGGCGCAGTATGAAATACAGTTCAAGGTCTACAATGATAAAAACGAGCAAATCGCGGGCGATTTTTGGCGCCGGGAACGCCGGGAAGACACAACCGATATCGCGGATTCGGTCTGCCTGGTTATTCCCCGCGCTGCCCGCCGGTTCGAACTGCGTCTGCTGGACCTGGAGGCTTACGAGGTCCTGCTGATCACGGATAAAATCGCGGCCGCAAAATATCTCCACGATATCCGATGGTTCATGAATCGCGACACCCTTCTTATCCGCTTCACGGTTGCCAACCTTGATCCCCCGGCGGACCGGCTGTCAATCAGGCTGGATCGGCAGCAGGTGGAATTACCCCTGCGGTCCGGCCTGTATCCGGACTCGGCCCGCATCGACGTCGTGAACCTGGCCAACGGTGAATATCCCCTGCGGTTGGAAGTCCGTTCCGGCAAACAGAAATTCGAGGAAATCACCCGGCCGATGCTGATCAGCCGCTCTTTCTACCTTGATGACCGGGCCTGGCAACTGAAGGTCCGCCAGCTCGAATACATCGCCAAATCGGAAGAAATGGAACGTCTGAAAAACGCACCGCGCGATGACCGGCAAACATACTGGAAACAATTCTGGGCTCAGTACGATCCTACGCCCGCGACGGAATTCAACGAACGCGAACAGGAATACTTCGACCGCATCGCTTACTGCGAAGCCCATTTCAGCCACGGCGACCGCGGCTGGCGCAGCGACCGGGCAAAGATCTACATGCGCTACGGCCCGGCCGATGAAGTACAGTCCATGCCTTATGAGCTGGGTTCGCGTCCTTATGAAATATGGTTTTACTATAAGCTGAACGTCAAATATTACTTCGTGGATCGCACGGGTGTGGGCGAATACCTGCTGATCAACCCGGGCGGCAGCCGAATATGATCATTGCTTTCTTCTTCTGCACCAGCCTTAAATTTTATGCCGAGCCGGTTGTCTACCGGGCTTCGTTTACCACTTACCGCCGCCAGGTGGAAGAACTCCAGGCCGCCGTGTCAGCCAAGCAGAGACTCGCCGACAGCCTCATTACCGCCGGAAAAATGGCCGCCGCCGAATCCCTTGATCAGCAAATCAACGCAGATGAAGAACTGCTGGCGACCCACACCCAGCTGCAAAAGCTGATCGCGGAGCGCGGCTATTTCTATCTTGAATTTGAAATTGAAATTCCCTACCAGGAACTAACTTACCGCGAGGAAAACAATCTGATTCTCGCGGATATTCGGCTCGTCTTCAAGCTCACCAGCCAGGAACGCCCCGATTCTTTGACCGACACCTTATTTTACCGCTACTCAATTCCTTCCTTCGCCGAAGCGGTGCGGCAGGAACCAACCTTCACGGATCAATTTGGTTTATTCATTCCGGCTGGTCGGTATGAGTACGAAATCACCATCACCTCCGGCAACAACACCGGCGCCATACGGGTTCCCTATGAAATCAACGCCGGGGATTACGAACACGCCAGCGGCTTATTAGTCGCATCCCGGATCACGGCGGACACAACCGGCGGTTATTTCAACAAGGGCGGTCTCAAGGTTTACCCCCGGCCGTGTAAAATTTTCAACGATTTAAATCCAAATCTTTTTGCCTATTTGGAACTTTACGACTTGAAGGCAAGAACCATCCACATCAGCTATGAAATACTGAATCGCACCGGTCGGGTTCTGCGGCGGGCACCCCAGCTGGTGCAACCCCAGTCCGATTATCAGTCGGTAAATTTCGGCTTCAACACGCTGGGCATAGCCGCGGGCGATTATCGATTTCAGGCAACAATCGCCGACTCGGCCGCCGGGATGTTCATCACCCGGTCCACGGAGGTGCAGATCGCGCGGAAAGAATCCCGACCCGTGACTTTTGAAGGACAACCCTATTACGAAGAAATTGAATATTTTGTCTCCGAACGGAAGTACCGGGAATTTCAAAAAATGAATCCGGAGGGCCGAGCGCTCTTTCTGAAAAAAATCTGGCAGGAACTTGATTACCCGATAATCGCCCGGCGCTTCGAGGACGCCGACAGCATGTTCCGGGAAGGCCGGCTCGCCGGCCACAAGACCGACCGGGGACGGATCTATGTCAAATTTGGCCCGCCGGATGAAGTCAAGCGCATGACCATGGAACAGAAGGAATCACGGCCCTTCGAGCACTGGGTCTATTATAACGGCACTCATTTTGTCTTCGTTGATATTCGGAGCACGCATGAATATACCCTGGTCTGGACCAATGAACGCCAGGAAAAGAAACAACCATCGCTTTACAAATTTTTACCAGATAACATATACCAGGCGATCACCAACGAAGAAAATCCTACATTTCTGGAATAAAATTTTTACAATATCAAATAAGGGGGATAAAAAATG
>CBFGIH010000143.1:0-4505 GCA_965648775.1 Caldifarciminota bacterium
GCGTAAACTTGGCTTTTTGCCGAGAGATTTCCCGGGCCTGCTCCAGGTGTTTGAAAAATCCTTCCTGGTCAACCGCCACCCCTTTTTCGCGCCCGATTTCCTGCGTGAGTTCCAGGGGAAAACCAAAGGTGTCGTACAGTTTGAACGCATCCGCACCGGAGATGGTTTTCTGACCGCGGCTGATTTCCTCGAGCTGCTGGAGGCCTTTCTCGAGCGTGGTCAGGAAGCGTTCTTCCTCGGCTTTAATGACCAGCGTGATTTCCTCGCGGCGGCTGGTGAGTTCGGGATAAGCCGTTTCATAGATGGCGATCGCGGCGGGTACGAGTTTGTATAAGAAGGGATCGCTCCGGCCGAGATTACGGCCAAAGCGGACAGCGCGGCGCAACAGGCGGCGCAGGACATAGCCGCGTTCCTCATTAGAAGGAATGACGCCGTCAGCAATGGCAAAGACAAGAGCGCGCAGGTGGTCAGCGATGATATAGAGATTGGTTGTCCAATCCTGTGACCGGGCATTGGTCGCGGGCAGGCAGTCCACGATGGCCGCCGTAATCGGGGCAAAAAGATCTGTTTGGAAATTAGAATCTTTACCCTGCAGAATCGTGACCAGCCGTTCCAGACCCATGCCGGTGTCCACGCCCCGGTTTTTAAGTGGCCGACGCTCGCCCGACGGCGTCTGGTCAAACTGGGGAAAGACCAGGTTCCAGACCTCGCTGTAACGATCGCAATCGCAGCCCGGCGCACAATTCTTCTTGCCGCAGGAAAATTTTTCGCCCAGGTCAAAATAGATTTCCGAACATGGTCCGCATGGACCGGAATTGCCCGCCGGCCCCCAAAAATTGGTTTCGTCGCCGAGCCGGAAAATTCTTTCCGCCGCCAGACCGATTTTTTTCTGCCAGAGCTGGTATGCTTCTTCGTCTGTGTGATGGATTGAGACATAGAGCCGCTGCCGGTCAATTCCCAGGACCGCGGTCAGGTATTCCCAGGCCCAGGTGATCGCCTCATCCTTGAAATAATCGCCAAAGGAGAAATTTCCGAGCATTTCAAAAAATGTGTGATGGCGTCGGGTCCGGCCGACATTGTCCAGATCTGACAGACGCAGGCATTTTTGTACGCTGGCCGCGCGGGTGTAGGGCAACGGCACAGTGCCGGTCCAGAGCGGTTTAAACTGGACCATGCCCGCAGCGGTGAAAAGCAGACTGGGATCGTCTTTGGGTACCAGCGATAATGAAGGCACGATGGTGTGGCTGCGGTCATGAAAAAATTTTAAAAAACTGGTGCGGATTTCCTGGCTATTCATGATGGGAGCCGAGGACATCAAAAATGGCATCGAGGGTAAAACCGCGGTAAGCGAGAGCCCGGATGATTTTCTGCCGGTCCCGGGGATCGCGCCGGTTGAAACGGGAAAGGGTGGTGTCCAGCAGGCGGACGATCAATTCACGTTCATCGCGGTTCCGGACGGCCTCTTCAATGAGCGCCGCCGCCACCTGCTTCTTTTGCAATGCCCGTCTCAGATATAAATTGCCGCGGGGTTTGAAATTAGTGGCATCCGCGGTCAATGCCCGGGCAAAGCGCTGGTCATCAAGGGACTGGTCGGCGATCAACTCGCGGATCACGCTTTCGGTCAGGTCCGGATCACAACCAGCTTGCGCGAGGCGCTGGCGCATTTCCGCCACGGAGCGGTCCCGGTAGGAAAGCAGTCGCAGGGCGCGCTCGCGGATCTTTTCTTTTTCCGCCCGGAGGAGAATATCGGTGATTTCCGACTCGGTTAGGTCACGGCCTTCGTAAAGATCATGCCGGACGATGATCTCCCGGTCCAGGCCAAAACGAAACTTGCCGTCAATGTACACGGAAACACGGCGGGGATGGCGGCGCTGAGGTTCAAGACGGCTTATTTTCACTTCCTTTCGCCTTCGCAACTTTCAACGCACGGTCGCGAATCTCCTTTTCAATCTTCTGGCTGATATTCTGGTGTTCCTTAAGAAAATCAATCACGGCTTCGCGGCCCTGGCCGATCCGTTCATCCTGGTAGGAATACCAGGCGCCGGCTTTTTCAATGATCGACTGCTCCACGCCCAGGTCCACAATTTCGCCAAGCTTTGATATGCCTTCGCCGTAAATGATATCAAACTCAGCTTCGCGGAAAGGCGGCGCCAGCTTGTTTTTCACGACCTTCACCTTGGTACGGGATCCAATCACGGTTTCGCCTTTCTTGATGGTGGCGATCCGGCGGATATCACAGCGGACCGAAGAGTGGAATTTTAACGCCAGGCCGCCGGGCGTGGTTTCCGGCGAGCCGTACATCACGCCGATTTTCATCCGGATCTGATTAATGAAAATGGCGCAGGTCCGCGATTTGCTGATAACACCGGTTAATTTGCGCAGGGCCTGGGACATCAGCCGCGCCACGAGCCCGACCTGCATATCGCCCATCTCGCCGGCAATTTCGGCCTTTGGCACCAGGGCCGCGACCGAATCAACGACGATGATATCCACTCCACCGGAGCGAGTCAGGATCTCCGCGATTTCCAGCGCCTGTTCTCCCGTGTCGGGCTGGGAGATCAACAGATCATCCAGCTTGACGCCAATGCGCTGGGCATAAGCCGGATCAAAAGCGTGCTCCGCATCCAGGAAGATCGCTGTCCCCCCCATTTTTTGCGCCTGGGCAATCGCTTCCAGGGCGAGGGTGGTCTTGCCGCCAGCTTCTGGTCCATAGATCTCTACGACTCTCCCCCTTGGGAACCCGCCGATGCCCAGGGCCAGATCTAGGCTGAGGGATCCGGTCGGGATGACATCGACATCCTTTTTTATTTCCTCGCCGGCCAGACGCATGACCGATCCCTTGCCGAATTGCTTCTCGATCTGGCTGATGGCCATGGACAGGACTTTTTCCTTATCATCTTTTCCCATAGGCCTCCTTAGATGACATATCTTATTGAAAAATGGGGGTTCGTCAAGCGTCGGCGACTGGATGATTTTTCCGTCCAAGACCGATCTGGCACGAGCTGCCACCAGCCTGAGAACGTAGAGTTGGTTCGTTATTTTTCTACCGGATAACCAAGTTCGTTTAACGCGGAGATGAATTCCCCGAACTCCGCGTCATGGAAGGCGTCGTTGGTGACCAGGACCCGGGGGCCGGTGAATAAGGTCACGCCCGGCGCGGTTTTCTCAGACACGCCGCCGGTGTAGATGACGACCTTGACCCGGTTCAACTTGCGGAAGACATCGACGCGGGTGACCCGGTTGCGCTCCAGCCGGACCGGAATCAATGCCCGGCCGCGGAACAGGGTGATGCCATTGGCTTCCAGGTTGATGCGGCGGATGCCCCGGCGGTTCCAGAACATGTAATCGACGCTCATGTAAAGCGTCAGGATTCCCACGCCCACGATGAACAGGGCCAGGGAAAAGATCGTCCGGACCAGGAGCAGGACTAGGAGCAGCAAGGCGCCGACGATGATGCCGCCCAGGTTAACGATGATGAGCGATGAGCGGGTCGCGTTCATCTGGAAAGCCGGTGGCGGCAGGTCCGCGGTCGGCTTGGATTCGGTGATCTGCGCCAGCACTTCATAGCGCGGCGCCGGATATTTTTCTTCCCAGGTTTTTTTTATCAATCCCTGCAGTTTAGGCAGTTCGTCAGTCAGACGGTTGCCCGGAGTCGTTTCTTCGATGGTCGCCTTATCGACGATCCGGCCCGTGGCTTTTTCCCGGACCAGGATGAGGTATGATTTGCTTGCACCCGCATTGGTAGGTGG
The DNA here is from genome assembly GCA_965648775.1 of Caldifarciminota bacterium. GTDB lineage: Bacteria > Hydrothermota > Tepidihabitantia > SM23-42 > JAOAFX01 > CBFGIH01. Next base: position 3,750 of record CBFGIH010000143.1, read on the forward strand.
GGAGGTCAGTCGGTTCCGCGCTTGTTTGATGATTGTGATCATCAACCGGATCGCGCTGATCAGGATCAGGGCGCCTGCGGTCAAGAGGGCCAGACCTATCATCGCGTAGATATACGAGGGAGCGTCCCGGGAGATGAACAAAAGGACGACGAGATCGATAACTAAAAGGGCGAGTCCGGCCGCGAGCATTATCCAATAACGTTTCATGATCTGCATTATAGTATACCGCAAGCCGCGGTTGTTGACAAGATGGAATTGACAAATTCAAGGACAGGTGGGAATAAGTACGCCCTTTCCTTTATCTTACGTTGTCCGAGAATGAACCCCGGTGAACAGAACCATGCCATCGAGGGAGAGGAATTTTTATTTGATGTTATTGCCAGATGGAAAAAGCAATGCGGTACTGTCAAGATTAGTGTGTAAATTCTTTGCTGGTCCACAAAGGTTTTCCTTCCATTTTCCGATTATAGCTCATAAAGATCGCATAAATGATCCGTTGGCAGCTGTCCTCGTTTGTAAAGAAGTAGATCGACTTAGTCCGCTTCCGCAGTTCCCGGAAGGTCCGTTCGATCACGTTCGTCGTCCTTACTTTCCGCCAGAGCTTGGGGTCCTGGGTAAAGAAGGTCAATAAACCATCCAGATCTTTCTCCAGGCAGTGCACGGCTTTAGGCGACCGGCGCTGCCAGACCCGGCGCCATTCCTTAAACCGCTGCACCGCGCCCCGTTGATGCGGCGCCTCATAGATCCGCCTTACCC
>CBFGIH010000144.1:0-4420 GCA_965648775.1 Caldifarciminota bacterium
CGGATTCATATTAAGGGGCACACTTCTGATTTTGAACAGGTGATAACATCCATGCAGATTGAACACGCTTCAATTCCCATGGCGAAAAAAGGCGACCAGATCGGAATTAAAGTCGATGCGCACGCGCACGAACATGACCAGGTGTTCAAAGTCCTGCCAGATTGAGCGCCGGACCGATGTAGGGCTCGGTGGCTGCTGTTTGATTATTTTATCCCGTTAGAAGATACGGTTCTCAAGGAGATTTATCGAATGCGGTTTTGTTGTTATTTACGACGCCCAATAAATATAGCGATTGCGAAAAGATATCTTTAAAAGAATTAACAAATGCGGCTGATCAAATAAACCTAACAACTAACAAGAAAAGTGCCACAGAGTCTTGCACCGGTCCGGTTTTAGACCTTGATTCCGCGGTCAACAAACATGTGGCGTTTGATCTTGAGGGTGGTAGTTTTGGGAAACTCCTCTTCGCGGATTTCAAACCGCGTGATTTTTTTATAGATGGGAAGTTCTTCGTTGACTTTTTGTATTTCTTGCTTGAAAATCTGCTGAACTTCCGCCTCGCTCAAAGTTATGCCCCGGTTAATGCTGTATTGTTCTAATTGTTCGTAATCGGGAAAAATCAAGGCGCAGACCTCTTCTTTTTTGGTTGCCGGTTCTATGCGCGGCACCACCAGCACTTCTTTGATCCAGGGGCTCTTGATCAGTTTTTCTTCAAGTTCTTCGGGATAGATGTTCTTGCCCGTTTGGGTGACAATCAAACTTTTTTGACGGCCGGTGATATAAAAATATCCGTCCGCATCCTGGTAACCCAGATCGCCGGTATGCAGCCAGCCATCGCGCATGATCTCGGCGGTCGCCGTTGGATTGTTGTAATAACCCATCATGACATTCGGCCCGCGCGTGATCAATTCGCCGATGCCGTTGGCATCAGGTTCATGGATTCTAATCTCGACTCCGGGCAGCGGTTTGCCAACCGAGGCCGCTTTGGGTTTTTCCAGGGGGTTTACGGTCAAAACTGGTGCCGTTTCCGTGAGGCCATAGCCCTGAATGATTGGTATGCCGAACATGCTCAGGCCGTATGCGACCCGTTCCGGCAGCGCGGCTCCGCCCGAAACCGCGATCCGCAGTTGATCCAGTCCCATTTCCCGCCGGACTTTGGTGAACAGCGGTTTTCGGAGAAAAGGCAGCAGCAAAGAAATGCCGCTTAGCGTGGAAAAAAGGATTTTGGTGGTGGCGGGAGCGGATTTGATTTTCCGCTGGACGCCGTTTAATAGTTTTTCAAAGAGAATCGGCACCGCCACCATCAGCGTCACGCCGGCCTCTTTCATGGTAGCAATCAATTCCACGGGTTTCAAGCTGGGCGGATAATATACCGCGGCGCCCGTGAAAAGTGCCAGCAGGAAACCCACCGTCCCTTCAAAAGTGTGGTGCATGGGGATGACGGAAACGAACCGGTCCTCGGCGCGGACCCGGATGATCTCCAGCGCCGCCCGGATATTGGAAAGAATGTTCTCGTGACTGAGCATGACAGCTTTGGAAGTTCCGGTTGTGCCCGAGGTGAAGATCAAAACCGCCAGGGAGCGGGTATCGCAGGCCGGATCGGGATGCTCTTTGGCCGCGGTCAGCCGCGGGATGTCGTTCATCGATATCACCCACTTGAAATGCTTGAGTTGATAACGAACCGCGTCGATTTTGTATCGCTGATTTTCGCTCGTGAAAACCCCTTGGGCGCCGCTTTCCCGGAGAATGTGCAAGATTTCTCCTTCGCCCAGCATGGGATCAAGAGGTACGCAGACAAGTCCTGCCCGGCAGATCGCGAGGTAGCTTACTGCCCATTCGGGGCGATTTTCACCGATGACCGCAAAGCGGTCGCCCGGTTTAAGGTCAAGATCCAGGAGATAATCTTTTAACTGCAAAACCGCGGTTTTGAGCGAGCGGTAAGTATAGGAAGTCCCTGCTTTCTTCAAGGCGACCTTGTCCGGATAATCGCGCACCGAGTTTTCAAAAATCTCACCCAGAGTTTTTACCAGATCAGGTATTGGTTCCTCCCAGTTCAAAAATGTTATCCTTGCCTTTTTTGATTAAAATCGGAATCAATTCCTTGGCGGTGTATTTGTCCCGAAGCAAGAAGAATTCCAACAGAATTGGCAGATTGACCCCGCAGATGATGTTTAACTCACGGTAGGTTTTAAGCAGTTTCATGCAGGAGATGGTGCAACTCCCGCCGGGCAGATCGACAAAGACGATTTTTTCGCCAGGCACGGCGCCAACGACATTGCTGATTTTTTGAATTAAAGAATCACACGAGAGCCCGGCGTTGGAAACGACATCCACGTTTTCTTGCTTGCCGACAATACGTTCCGCCACGGACAGCATCGCCTTGCCAAAGTCGCCGTGGCCGATGATTATCCCCCTGATCATTCAATGTCCTCGTCAAAATAAACGCTGGGGATTTCGGGTCGGCTGAGAATCCTTTTTAGTTCCCGGTCGTAGTCCCGGGCAACGTTTATCCCCCTAAGTTCCAGCAGGTAATTCATGGCGATCACTTCGGCAATAACGGAAATATTTTTACCCGGCGTGAGCGGGATCAAAATATGCGGCAGGCTGATGCTCAGAATTTTTCTTAAACGTTTTTTTAGGCCGATGCGTTCGATTTTCCCCTGCGCCTGGTCCCAGAGCATGAGTTCAACAACCATTTCGATCCGTTTCCGGAGTCGAATTGATTTGACGCCGAAGATCCGAAAAATGTCGATGATTCCCACGCCCCGGATTTCCAGATGGTGCTTGAGCCGGTCACTCTTCTCGGCGCCGGTGCCGATGAGAATGTTGCCCCGTCTGATGATTTTTACGAGATCGTCTGCGACCAGTCGGTGGCCGCGTTCCACCAGATCCAGCGCGCATTCGCTCTTACCGATGCCGGGTTTGCCGATCAGCAGGACACCGACGCCGTAGATATCAACCAGCGTGCCCTGGATAAATTGAGTTGGCGCGAGTTTGAAATCCAAATAAGTTGAAAGGGCATGGATGAAAGGCGTGGTGGACAGGGGCGTGCGGAGAATGGGAATTTTTCGGGCCATGGCTTCATTTATCAGCGGGACTTCGATGCTGAGGTTTTTCGTGACAATGATGCAAGGCGCACCGAACTTCATGATTTCGGCAATCCGGCGATTTTTTATCTTGCGGTCCAGGGTTTTGAGATAACTGGTTTCGGTTTTGCCGATGATCATGATCCGGTCACTGAGGAAGTAACCGGTATAGCCAGTCAGGGCCAGGCCGGGCCGAAAGATATCGCAGGTTGTGATCCGGCGCTGGCTTAATTGCTCAGCGCCGCAGATGATTTCAAAGGAAAAATCCTTCTTTTTTTCTTTGTAAAGAATTTCCGCTGTCAGCGCAGTCATTTTCTCCTGGTTTTGCGGGCGATCCGTTTCCGTTCCCGGAAACGGGCTTCATATTTTTCCAGTTGGCGTTCAACTTTCTTCACGACATCGCTGATGCCAAGGTAGATATCGGGATTTTTGACCTGACTGTTGACGGATCCATGCTTTACCATCATGGTTAATTCGATAATACTGGTGCTTTTGTCTTTTTCCAGGACCAGATGACCGTCAATCACGTAGGGCGAAAAACGTTCCAGTTTTTCCAGTTTCTTGCGAGCAAAATCACTTAGTGCTTCCGTAAGGTCGAAATTACGTGCAGAAACATTAACTTTCATGAAACCTCCTGATTGTCCTTAAGTTATATGACCTGGCACCTGGGCGCAAAAAACCTTTTATTACAGCAGTATATCCAGAATTCATTTTCCTGTCAATGAGCGAAGGTTGTCCGGCAGGGAGCCGTTAAATAAGGCGGAACAAACCGCAATACCGGCACAACCGGTCTGCCGTATTTTTTGCACGTTCGCCGCCGTGATGCCGCCGATCGCTATGACCGGGATGCGGACCCGTTGACAGATACGCCGGAGTTCGCTTATGCCGCACACCGCGGCATCTATTTTGGTGGCTGTGGAAAAAACCGCGCCGGCGCCAATATAATTGGCACCCGCGTGTTCGGCCTGGAGGGCCTGACTCAGGTTGGCCGCCGAGGCGCCGATCAACGCGGTTTCACCCATCAGCCGTCGGGCATCCATCACCGGCAGATCACTGCGGCCGAGATGAACTCCATCCGCACCGGCCGCCAGTGCAATGTCCACGCGGTCGTTGACCAAATAAGTCAGGCCGACCAGAGCGTTTGCTATCCGCAAATGCCGGGCGTGCCGTAGGAATTCGCGGTCTGTCCAATTTTTTGACCGCAACTGAATCATGGTGACGCCCCCTTTTTTGAGAATTTTGAGCGTCTTGACCAGATCCAGGCGCGGAATATAAGTTTCGTCAAGAATCGCCTGGAATGATGGATCAAAATTGACCTGGCGGCCGGCGAGAAT
>CBFGIH010000145.1:0-1036 GCA_965648775.1 Caldifarciminota bacterium
CGATTTTTACGATTCGACCTACTATCAAAGATCCCCCGAACGTAATCCGACCGGGCCCGATTCCGGCTACACCCGGGTGCTGCGGGGTGGATCGTGGCTTTCGATCAATCCCAAACACCTGAAATGTTCTTCCCGGCTGGAACTCAAACCTTTTATCCGTGACCGGTACTATGGATTCCGCTGTGCGAAAACACCTTAGTCTATTGCTGTTTTTAACGCTCTGCAGCTGTTTTTCGCACCGGCGCCAATCCATCACCTTCCGGGAACCGCCGCGGCCAGACACGAGCTGCGCCGGTGATTACCGGAATGCTTATATAATAACCGCGGATTCAATCATTTCGCTTGATCAAAAAATATCAAGAAATGCCTCCACCATCAACCGGTCAAACGGCGAAGCGCCCAAACTGGCCGAACCATCGATTGCCCAGCTCTGGCAGCGGGATACAAGCAAAATCAAATCCAGCGCGGCGACCGTGATTAATCTTGATCAAACCAACCGGGTGCGCATCAACGAATTGGTGCAGAGTGTCAGCTTGGACAAGGATACGTACCGGCAGGGCGAAATCGCCATCCTGACCGTAACCGCCGTCCTACCCCTGGCTGACGCCCAGATTCGTTTCCTGGGCCAAAAATACAAATTATATCCGGCTGGCAGCGCCGAATACACCGCGGTATTGGCGGTGCCGCTGGACACCAAGGAAGGCAAGTACTCCATGACCTTGACTTATAAAGAAAAATCCGAAACCAGAACCGAGAAGTTTCCTTTCCGGGTGATTAAAGGCAAGTTCGCCGAGGAAGACACGGTCAAGATGGACATTGGCGTGCTCACCGAAGAAACCCTGGAAATGCTTCGGTATGAAGGTCAGGATTTCTGGCAAGCATACTCGCAAACCAGCGACAGCCAGTACATCACGGCGGAATTCATCTGGCCCTGCTCCGGGATCGTGGGTGAACTGTTCGGCATTGCCCGCAATTACAACAATAAACTTGATCAATGGTCGCACAAGGCAATTGATATCAGCGCTCCGGAAAAAAC
>CBFGIH010000145.1:1046-4415 GCA_965648775.1 Caldifarciminota bacterium
CCAAGGTTGTCGCTGCGAACGACGGCGTCGTGATTATGGCCAAGGACCTTGACGCGCACGGTAAATCCATTGTTATCGATCACGGCCGGGGCATCCACACGGTGTATCTACATCTGTCAGAAATCAAGGTAAAAGAGAAAGATCGGGTTGTCCGCGGTCAGGAAATCGGTCTGGTCGGCTCAACCGGCATTTGTACTGGTCCTAACCTGCACTGGCAGATCGTGGTGGGCGGCAACGCCACGGATCCGCGTTACTGGTTGAAAGGAGGGGAAAAGATTAAAAAAGGCATTTGGGTAAAATCTGAACTGCCCTGAAACATTGAGGATCTTCGGCGTACATATCGCCGCTTAAGGCATAGGCGATCGCCCGGCACCCGATGCAAGGCTCGCCCGATTTTTCCTTGTTAAGTTGACAGTCACGACATTTGCCTTTGATCTCCCGGTCCAGGCTCTGCCGCAGCAACCGCAGCCGGAGCAAAACTTCAGGCAGGCGGTCTTTTATTAAATTGCCGATTTTCACCGGCAGGCGGCGGCAGGGGAAAACGTCCGCGTTGGGCATAAGCGCCATGGATTCATCGCCCAGATTGCACAGCGCACCGCGGACCTCTCGCCGGCCTTTAAGTTCAACATAAAATGCCCGATAAGACACTAAATCATCCGCGGCTATTCCCAGATCCGTAAAATTAATCAACGCCTGAACCGCTGACTTCCATTCGCCCGCTTTGAGATATGCTTCCTTTAAACCCAGGCCTTTGCCCATCGGTACGAACCTTTCCACAATTACAGCGTCCGCACCAATGGCGCTTGAAAAATTAAGCATGGCTTCTAACCGGTGAACATTGTAACTGCCCAGCGTAAACATCAGCACCCGGGCCTTGGTTGACCGCCGGGCAAGCATTTCCAGGTTTTTCAGCATTTTACTAAAGCTGCCCCGGCCGCGGATTGAATCATTGAGTTCAGAATCCGAACATTCAAGCGAGATTTTTAACTGCTTGAGTTTGCCAAGCATTTCCAGTCGCTCGGCGGTTTGCTCGTCTAAGGGCAGAAGATTGGTGATGATATTATATTCTTTAACCGGCGAGCAGGTTTCCAGCGTCGCCAGAATATCAAACAGATCGCCGCGCAACAGCGGTTCGCCGCCGGTGATGTTTATGTGAATCTGATGATCGGCGATGGATTCGGCGATTATGTCAATGATGTTTTTAATCCCAGCTGTATCCAGTTCCGACCAGCGGGAAAAATCATCCTGATAACAGTGCCGGCAGCGAAGATTGCAGTAATCCGTGATATGCCATTGAAAGCCGAATTCTTTCATGGACATTCATTGTAACCTCGATTCCGCCGTTGTCAAGCATTCTCCTGCTTATCCGACTAAACGAATAGCCATCCCGGCAGCTCTAAAATATGCACCAAGGAGGTTGCATGCGTCGGCTCGTCGCCCCCCTTTTTTTTATTTTTTTCTGCACCACCATCGCCTGGGTGATTCTGGGCAGTGCGGTGGTGGCCCGGACCAACCAGCAAGACACCAGGCTCAAGCAATCCGTCGGTCAGTTATGGGGCACAATGCAAAGGCAAAAGGCACCCACCGTCTATTACCTGACTAAAGAAAGAAAAGAATACACGGAAACCCGTGATGAAAAAACCGTCAGCCGGGTCTATTACGAAACCGTAACCCACCCGGTCAATCTTGAGACCAGCGATATCACCGCGGATCTGGAATTAAAACATCGCAAAAAAGGATTGCTTTGGTACGCCACCTATGCGGTCCGCTTTCAGGGCCGTTACCAGCTGGTCAACCACGCGGTCGAACCCCGACGCCTTTATTATGAATTTGAGTTTCCGACCGCAGACGGTCTCTACGATGATTTTTTGCTCACCGTGGACGGCGTCCCCATCAATCAAATCAAACCGGAGAATGGCGTTATCACTCAGGCCATTGACTTTGAGCCGGAGGAAACCAAAACTGTTGAGGTTGCTTACCGCTCGCAGGGTATGGATGAATGGTGGTACGTTTTCGGGGGTGGGGTCACCCACATTAGAAATTTCCGGCTGAAGCTAACAACCGACTTCGCGCGCATCAATTTTTTAGAAAATAGCATCTCCCCCACGATTAAAACCCCTCGCGCCGGCGGCTGGGAACTAACCTGGCAATACGTGGACCTGATCTCCGGCATCCAGATCGGCCTGGAAATGCCGACCAAGGTCAACCCCGGGCCCTTCGTCAGCCGGGTCACTTTCTTCGCGCCGGTATCCCTGTTCCTGTTTCTCTTTCTGATGTTCATTATCACCGCCATAAATAAAATTCGCATTCATCCCATGAATTACTTCTTTGTCTGCGCCGCTTTTTTCAGTTTTCACCTCCTGCTGGCATATCTCGCGGATCATATCGACATCCACATCGCCCTGCTCATCTCGTCTTCGGTTTCGATTTTCCTGGTGATCACCTACATGCGGCTGGTTGCCGGCCTGCGTTTCGCTCTTTTAGAAACCGGCCTTTCCCAATTTATCTATCTGGTCCTTTTTTCCTACACCTTCTTTTTGCAGGGTTACACCGGCCTCGCCATCACGGTCTTGTGCATCGTCACCCTCTTCGTGGTCATGCAGTTGACGGGACGAGTTGACTGGAGCCATCAGCTGGAAAGCGGTAAATAATGTAACGGCATCCAAAGCCCCGCTTCCGCCAACGCGCTTGATTTTCATCCGGATTTTGCTATAATTCTCCCAACAGGAGAAAAGCAAATGAAACGTCATTTGACCTCAATGTTCGATCTCAGCAAAGATGAAATATACCACATTTTTGAGCTCTCTCTGAAAATGAAGGAAGCGCTGAAAAAAGGGGTTGAGCATAAGATGCTCAAGGATCGAACCATGGCCATGATCTTTGAAAAACCTTCCCTGCGCACACGAGTCACTTTTGAAACCGGCATGACCCAGCTCGGCGGCCATGCGATTTACCTGGCGCCGTCGGATATTCAGTTGGGCAAAAGGGAATCGGTGGGCGATGTTGCCCGCAACCTATCCCGCTGGGTAGATCTGATCATGGCCCGGGTATTTGCGCACGCTACGATCACCGGCCTGGCCGAACATGCCACGGTGCCGGTCATCAACGGTCTCTGCGACCTTGAACACCCCTGCCAGATTCTCTGCGATCTTCTGACCGTGCTGGAGAAAAGATCCAATCTGGAAAAAACCACCATTGTCTATATCGGTGACGGCAACAATGTCTGCAATTCCTTTGTCGCCGCTTCTTCGATCCTCGGTTTCACATTTATTGCCGCGGTTCCCGCCGGCTACGAACCAAACCGTGAATACTTAAATCGGGCTAAGCGGGCGACGGTCGTACACGATCCAGTAAAAGCCGCGGCGGAAG
>CBFGIH010000146.1:0-4402 GCA_965648775.1 Caldifarciminota bacterium
TTTTTTCCGATTTATCGTTGATTTCAATCCGCAGATTCTGCTTACGGCATTTCTCCGCGACGTCGCGGGCGTATTTCTGCTCCTTATCGGTGATGGGCATGACCACAACCTGCACCGGCGCCAGCCACAAGGGAAAGGCACCCGCGTAGTGCTCAATCAGGCAGCCCATAAACCGCTCCAGCGAACCATACAGCGCCCGGTGAATCACCACCACTTCTTTATGCTGACCGTCTCGATCCATGTATTCGATCTTGAACCGCTTGGGCAGGTTGAAATCAAACTGAACCGTGGTCGCCTGCCAGTCCCGGCCCAGGGCGTCCACAATCTTGATATCAACTTTTGGGCCGTAGAATGCTGCTTCGCCGACAATCCTTTTATACGCCAGGCCGACTTTTTTGAGGGCGGACACCAGACCCGCCTCGGCCCGCTCCCATTCCTCATCCCGGCCCATATATTGATTCTTCAACGCCGGGTCCCAGACCGACAATTCAACTTTGTATCGGTCAAAACCGAATTTTCCCAGCATTTTTCTCGACAGTTCAATAACCTTGGCCAGCTCTTCATTGATCTGTTCCGGCGTGCAGAAAATATGCGCATCATCAATGGTAAAACCCCGGACCCTGAGCAGACCATGCAGGGTGCCGGATAGTTCCCGGCGGTAAACCGTACCCAGTTCCGCAAGCTTGATCGGCAATTCCCGATAACTGCGCACCTTTGATTTATAGATCAGGATGTGACCGGGACAATTCATCGGTTTGAGAACAAATTCCTCGTTTTCCACCGGCATGGTATACATTTTATCCGAATAGAAGTCATAATGACCGGACTGACGCCATAGTTGACTGCGGGCGATATGCGGCGTGGAGGTGATTTCATAACCGGCAGCCAGATGCTCACGATACCAATAATCCTGGATCTTGCGCAGGATAACCGTACCTCGGGGATGCCAGAAAACCAGGCCCGCGCCCGCTTCATCGAAAATGGAAAAGAGTTCCATGTCCTGGCCAATTTTCCGGTGATCACGGCGTTGTGCCTCTTCAATCTGTTTTAAGTATGCCTTTAACTCATCCTGGGTCGGATATGAAATTCCGTATATGCGGGTCAGCATGGCCTGCCGGGAATCACCCCGCCAATATGCGCCGGCTAAACTCAGCAATTTGAAGGCCTTAAGCAGACCAGTGGCGGGAATATGGGGTCCCAGGCAGAGATCAACAAAATCGCCGTTTTTATAAAGACTTACTTCCTGATCAGGAATGTCGCGCGCCAGTTCAACTTTGTAATTTTCATTGCGCCGGCGAAAAAATTCCACTGCCGCTTCTTTTTTCATGGTCAGGCGCTCGAAGGGCAGGTTCATTTTAACGATTTCTCGCATTTTTTCTTCAATCCGGGACAAATCCTCCGGCGTGAAGGGTTTGACCGGCTCAAAATCATAGTAAAAACCCTGATCAATCGCCGGGCCAATAGCCAATTTTGTCTCGGGAAACAGGATTTTGACCGCCATCGCCATGATGTGGGAAGACGAATGCCAGAAAATCTTCCGGGCATCCTCGCTGTTAAAATCAAGCACTTCAATTTCGTTGCCTTCGTTGACCGGACTGGACAAATCCCTTAACTGACCGTCAACCCGGGCAATCAACGCCTGCTGGTCATTGACCAGATCCGCGATTTTTACTCCTGCCTGAGCCTTGATTATTTCACCGTTCAACTTAATTTTCATAATCATTTATTATAGATTTTTTTTTCGATTTGTCAATAGATCTTGACTTTACCTTTGTCTTTTACTATAATCCCCCATGAGCTATTTAAAGTATACGTTTCTGGCGGTGGTGGGCTGGAGCTTATGGGCCATCGGCAGTAAACTATTAAGCCGTCATTTTACCCCGACCAATACCTCTTTTTGGATTTCATTCTGGTCAATTATCATGCTGTCGGTGATTGTTTTGACCCGGCGCAGTCTCACGCTGACCAACCAGGTTTTCTGGGCGATCCCGGTGAGTTTTGCCTCTTTGATCGCCATTCTGGCCTTTTACAAAGCGCTTCAGACCGGTCCAATCTCAATCGTGATCGCAATCACGAATATGTACATAGTTCTGCCCGTGGTTTTCGGTATTATCTTTTTAAAGGAACCTTTAAGCGTAACCAAAATTGTCGGTTTTGCCTTCGCGGCTGCCGCCACCATCCTGCTTTCCTTATGAAAATCATCGTATACGAAGACCAGCCGGAAAAGTTTTTTCCCCTGATCAACCTCTTGCCGCAATATCAACTGCGTATCGGCGGCTGGACGATCCTGGATAATATATTGTTTCATTTTCCTAAAACCAGGCCGGATTTTTTAACCCGCGAGGGTTTTGAAAGTATAACCCCTCCCCGGCACGGACCAGTCATGTATCTGTCCAGTCGCCTGCTCTTACAGGAACGGATCAATTTGCCCACCGAGGAAGTCCACTTTTTGATCGGTGAAGAACCGCTGGGCTTTTTGAAAATCAGTCCGCCCTATCCGCAAAACTTAAAGGAAACCGACCGGCACCTTCGGCATATTAAGAAAACCCGAAAAATCAATGGCCTGGTCCTGAACAATCTCTGCGATCTCATCCGGCATAACCCCGGCCAGATCACGGCTTTCTGCCGGCTTTTTCACCGGAAATCCCGTCTGCCGCGCCACCTGAGCGTGATCGGATCGCCCAAAGATATTTTTATCGCCGCGGACGCGGTCGTTCACGGTTTAACCGTATTTGATACGACTGATGGTCCGATTTTCATTGACCGTCGGGCAGTAATCCGGCCCCTGACCACTGTTGTCGGCCCGTCTTACATCGGTCCGGAGTCCGTGTTAGACCGGGCCAAGGTGATTCATTCGGCCATCGGTCCGCGCTGCCGGATCGGCGGCGAAGTTGAGGCCTGCGTTTTTCAGGGTTATGCCAATAAGTATCACGAGGGATTCCTGGGACATTCGTTCGTGGGTGAATGGGTCAATCTGGGGGCACTGACCACTAATTCCGATCTTAAGAACAACTATGGCCCGGTCCGCATCAAGGTCGGCCGGGAAGTGATCGATTCCGGGATGACCAAGTTAGGCGCAATGATCGGCGATCATGCTAAACTGGGCATCGGCACTTTAATTCCTACCGGCACGGTCATCGGCAGTTTCGTGAATTTTTTTGGCGGCGGGATGACGCCGCGGTTTATCCCCTCATTCAAGTGGTTGGGACCGGGCATTGATGAAACGTATGATCTGGAAAAAGCCCTTGAGACCGCGCGGCTGGTTATGAAGCGGCGCCAGGTCGATATGACTTCATCCTACGAAAATCGCATCCGCGCTTTTTATAAACAGGAAAAAACGGTCAAATCATGAGCCAGCCGATCCTCGGGCTGGACATCGGCGGCACCAATATCAAAATCGGGTTGGTCAAAGGCGCCCGCCTTCAGCGCCGTGCCCACTGCCCAACCGTGCCGGGCACCAAACGCGGCGGTGTCTATGAACAAATCCGGCAGGCAATCTGGCCCTGGGCGCCGATCGTATCCCGGATCGGCATCGGTTGCGCGGGCATCATCGATTCTGCCCGCGGTGTGGTCCGCTATTCACCCAATCTGGGCTGGCGGGATTTCCCCCTGGGCCTGCGGCTGGCGCGGGAATTCAAAATTCCGGTCTGGATCATCAACGATGTCAATGCGATCCTGCTGGGCGAGTGGCGTTACGGCGCGGCCCGGCAGGCGAATGATGTGTTCCTTTTAACCATCGGCACCGGCGTCGGCGGTGCGGCGATTTGCAATGGCAAAATGGTCATGGGTGCGAATGGCTTTGCCGGCGAACTCGGCCACACCACGATCAACTTTCGTGGACCCCGCTGCACCTGCGGTCAACGCGGCTGCCTGGAAAGTTACGTTGGCACGAAGTTCCTTCTGCGCCGCGCACATCGGCTCATGAAAATATCGCGCACGCGGTTGTCCCGGTATCCGCTTTTAACTCCCCGGATCATCGCCGAGGAGGCGCGCCGGGGCGATCCGATCAGCCGCCGGTTATTCGAAGAGATGGGATTTTATCTGGGCATCGGCATCAGCAATCTTTTGAATCTGCTTGATCCGGCGCTGATCGTTATTGCCGGCGGCATTAGCCGGGCGGGCGCCATTCTTTTCAACCCCCTGCGCCGGGCGATTCAGCAAAACGATCAGGGTGCCGGCTGCCGGCGTTACCGTATCGTGCCGGGCCGTCTCGGCGATGACGCCGGCATTCTGGGCGCGTCGTATTATGCCGCTTCCCAAGAATAAGATAGCGGCGGTTCAGTCCGCTGTTAATGGTTCTTGATTTTTCCTATCTGATCATTATAATATTTTAATGCCTCAAAAAAACCAGGTTTTAAAATATCTGCTGCACTCCCGTCCCGGCGTCATCGCGCTGTTTGAT
>CBFGIH010000147.1:0-4074 GCA_965648775.1 Caldifarciminota bacterium
GCCGGTCCGGATACCCGGATTGATAGTAGATTTTTTTCACCCGGGCGTTGATCAGCATTTTGGTGCAGATGAAACAAGGCTGGTGGGTGGTGTAGCAGACCGCTCCGCTTAAATCCACGCCGAAGGTCGCGGCTTGAATAATCGCGTTCTGTTCGGCGTGCACGCCGCGGCATAACTCGTGGCGTTCACCTGAGGCAATGCCCATTTTTCCCCGCAGGCAGCCGATTTCCGCGCAATGCCGGGTCTTGGCCGGCGCGCCGTTGTAGCCCGTGGATACGATCCGCTTGTCCTTCACGAGCACGCAGCCGACATGCCGGCGCGTGCAGGTCGAACGCTCAGCCACGAGTTCCGCGATCGACATGAAATATTCATCCCAGGGCTTGCGGCTTGATGATTTTAGCGACAGTGGCTTTTTTTGAGAACGGCGCTTTTTCCCTGATCCCCTGGTAAATTTCATTCCTGGTTTTCTGGAGTGGTGATCAGCTATCCTGGGTTTAAACTTCAGCCTTGATCCGGGCGAGGGAGACGACGGTATCGCCCTTTTCTGCCAGAGTGATAATTTTCACGCCCTTGGCCTGACGGCTCAGTACCTTGATGCTGTTGGCCGGCGTCCGGATAACCTTGCCGGATTTGGTCATCACAATCAGATCATCTTCATCATTAACGTTGGTGACGCCAGCGACCTTGCCGGTTTTGGCGTCGATGGTCATGCCCTTCATGCCCTTGCCGCCCCGGCCTTTTTCATTGATCGCGTCGAATTTAACCCGCTTGCCGATACCGTTTTCACCGATGATCAGCAGTTCTTCGTCGGCGCAAGCGATGTTGAAGCCCACCACTTCATTGCCCTTGCCCAGGCGGATGCCCTTGACTCCCCCGGCGTTGCGGCCCATGGGCCGGATAAGTTTTTCAGAAAAGCGAAGCGTCAGGCCTTCCCGAGTCGTAAGCAGAATCGAGTCCTTGCCCGTGGTCAAGCCGGCCGCGATCAGCTTGTCGCCCGTTCCCAGTTTTATTGCGATGATGCCCTTCTTGCGGATATTCTCGTATTCTGACAGGTTTGTTTTCTTGACCTTGCCCAACCGGGTAGCCATGAAGATGAAATACTTATCCGTGAATTCCTTGATGGACATGCAGGCCGTGACCTTTTCCCCCTCGGCCATCTCGATGACATTGGCAATGGACCGGCCGCGCGAAAAGGGGCCGGCCTCGGGTATTTCATACACCTTGCAGGCGTAAACTTTCCCGGCATCGCTGAAAAACAAGAGGGTTTCCGTGGTCTTGGAGATGAAGAGCTGATTGGCCACGTCCTCGTCGCCGATTTCCAGGATCTTGCGGCCCTGGCCGCCGCGCGACTGGTTGCGGTACGTGGTTATCGGCTGGCGTTTGATGTAACCGCGCTGGGTCAGGGTGACGACCATGTCTTCTTCGGCAATCAGGTCTTCCATGGACAGTTCCTGCGGTTCCATATCCAAAATCGTGGTGCGGCGGGAATCGTGGTATTTGGCCTTGATCTCGTTGAGTTCCTTCTTGATGACCGCAAAAACACCCTTACGGGAGGCCAGGATGCCCTTGAGTCGGGCGATTTCCTTGATCAGACCGAGATATTCGTTTTCCAGGGCTTCTTTTTCGAGATTGGTCAGCCGCGCCAGGCGCATGTCAAGGATCGCCTGGGCCTGGATTTCCGTCAGTTTGAACCGGGTCATCAATTTCTGCCGGGCGACTTTCACATCCGCTGATTTCTTGATCAGCTCCACGACCGCGTCAATGTTTTCAATTGCGATCTTGAGTCCTTCCAGGATATGGGCCTTTTTCTCGGCCTCGGCCAGTTCAAATTTGGTGCGCCGGGTAACGGTTTCGAAGCGGAAATCGAGGAAATGTTGAAGCGCGGCCTTGAGGGAGATGGTTTTGGGCGCGCCGTTCACCAGGGCGAGGATCTGGATGCTGAAAGTGTCCTGCAGGCTGGTGTACTTGTAAAGATTATTCAGGATGACTTCGGGATTGGCGTCGCGTTTGAGTTCGCACACCACCCGGATGCCATCCTTGTCCGATTCATCACGCAGATCTGAGATGTCTTCAATCTTTTTTTCCTTGATCAAAGAAGCGATTTTCTCCAGCAGGGTCGTTTTGTTGATCTGGTAGGGAATTTCCATGATGACGATCGCCTGCTTGCCGCTTTTTATGTCTTCAATCTTGATTTTACCCCGGACAATGATCCGGCCTTTGCCGGTTTTGTAGGCTTCGATGATGCCCTTACGGCCGACGATGAGGCCGCCGGTGGGAAAATCCGGGCCCGGTATGTACTTCAGCAGTTTTTCATCTTCCAGTTCCGGGTCGTCGATCAGCGCGTTGAGACCATCAATCAGTTCGGCCAGATTATGGGGCGGAATGTTGGTCGCCATGCCGACCGCGATTCCGGATGAGCCATTGCACAGCAAGGACGGCAGGCTCGTGGGTAAAACGGTTGGTTCCTTGAGCCGTCCGTCAAAATTGGGCATGAAATCGACCGTATCCTTGCTGATGTCTTCCAGCAGTTCCTCGGCCAGCGAGGTTAAGCGGACTTCGGTGTAGCGGTAAGCGGCCGCCGCATCGCCGTCAATGGATCCGAAATTGCCCTGGCCGTCAACCAGGGGGTAGCGCATGGTGAAATTCTGAGCCATGCGCACCAGGGCGTCATAAATCGCCATATCGCCGTGGGGATGATACTTGCCGAGCACGTCGCCGATGACCGTGGCGGATTTCTTGTGGCTGCGGTTGGAGGCCAGGCCGGCTTCGTGCATGGCGTAGAGAATGCGGCGCTGGACCGGTTTAAGGCCGTCGCGGACATCGGGCAGGGCGCGGCCCACGATTACGCTCATGGCGTAATCCAGGTAAGACGATTTTATTTCATCTTCGATGTAGACATTTTCAATGCGTTGATCCTGGATTGGGGTATCGTCCTGACGTTCCGGCATGACGGATTATACTCGTTTTTTGAGTGAAGTCAACAGAAAAATGGCCCGGCACGCTGTCATCAGGCCATTGATGACGTGATTTTAGCTTTATCAAAAGCCGGGTTTTAAGCGCGCTGGCCGCGGTTTGAATTGTTTTCAAATCTTGACCGCGGTTGGTTTTCGCCGGCTGAAAGCGTAAACGCTTGAAAAACCGAATGATTTTGCATAATCAAGCCCTTCTTTTATACCTTTGCCCAGATCATTGACCTGGTGACAGTCCGAGCCGATGGTCAGCCGTTTAACCCCCCGATCTCTGGCTATTTTCATGATTTCCGTGGATGGATAGAACTGCTGAATCCGGCGCAGACCCGCGGTGTTGATTTCCAGGCAGATCCCAGTTTGAATCACGGCGTCAAAAACCGCGGTGAGCAGGTCTCGGGGCAAATAATCAATATCCGCGCCGTAGTAACCAATTCCATATTTCTTGTAAACATCAATATGACCCAGCGCGTCAAAAAGACGGCTTTGCACCAGCTGCAGAACCGCCGCGTAGTATTCCTCAATCAACTGCCGGGCAGAATGCCTTGAAAAATACGGTTGATACTCGCGGGAGCTGTCAATGCAGGCATGATTCAGGCAGTGGATGCTGCCCAGCCAGAAATCATACTCAATGCTCCGGGTTAGTTCTGATAGGCGCGTTTCCATGCCCGGGTAAAAACCGATTTCAATGCCGGAACGGACGGTTAATCCCTTTGGGGCGAAAATTTCTGCGGCACGACGGATTTCTTCATGATGCCGGCGCAGCTGGTCGTGGCTAATGGGCTGATGCTGGCCATCGCTGTGGAAGATATTGTCATCCCGGTCGGGATCCATTTCCGCGTGATTGGTGAAGCAGATTTCCCGCAGGCCCAGGCTAAGCGCCCGCGCGCAGTATTCTATTATTTCGCCTTCCGCGTCCGGCGAATGAATGGTGTGGATGTGGTAATCAATCATTTTTTTCCCATTCTTTTTGTCCTTGCCCGAGGATCACCTGGTCGTCGAGGGCTTCGAAGCGGTCAGCTTTTTCTTTCAAGTCATAGGCGGTGTTGTTCGCGAAGGAAAACACTTCCACGCGTTTGTTGTGACTCTTGAGGTATTCCAGCAAAGG
>CBFGIH010000147.1:4084-4390 GCA_965648775.1 Caldifarciminota bacterium
ACAAAATCGCCGTCGCCCGAGGCCAGCACGATCGTGTCCACGTAATCGATAATGCCGAGAATGTCCAGGGCGATGCCCATATCCCAGTTCGCCTTGGCCGATCCGTCGGCCCGGGTCCGCACATCCTTGATTTTTACGATATAGCCGATCCGTTCCAGACTGGTCGCGAAGGGTTTGACGTCGCCGTCGGGCGGCTGGACAATGTAGGCAAAGGCTTTGACCAGATGCCGCTTGCCGGTGATCCGCCGCAGGAGGGTTTCGTAATTGACCTTGCCATTGAAAGCCATGCGCGCGGAATAATATAGA
>CBFGIH010000148.1:0-2682 GCA_965648775.1 Caldifarciminota bacterium
TCATGAGCGAGCATCCCGGATAACACCTGGCTGGATTGACGGTATTTAATCAGGGCCTGGTTGGTCAAGCGACCGGCCCAGGCCAGATAAACCGCCGCGCGCAGTTCATCAAGACAATTAAAGACCTGTTGATCAGTGCCCTGCTGGTCATTGTACTCGGATAGGTCCGCCAGATAAGCGGTCAGGGTGTCAACCAGCAACCGGTTAATTGACGCCGCATCGGCTAACCCGGTCCAGCGGCCGGTGGTATCCGGTAAAAACTGGTCTCCACCTGTGAGATAATTGATCAGGTCCTGGTAATAGTTTATTTGCTCGGCCCGGGAACCTTGCTGATCCAATTCGCCGAAAACTACCGAACTCAGCGAACTGCTCGCATTAAAATAGAATTCCTGCGCCAAGCGGCTGAAGTGATCGGCAAGGCACGAAATAAGAAAAGCCGACCGCGGTTGATCAATCTTTGTCAGGTCTCGTTCCAATCCGGCCATATACGAAAAAGGATCGTATCCGTCAAGCCCGGCTAATTCCTCGAGTCGCTCCAGGGCGCCGGTGATATCGCCGTCGTCTCGCCGCAGGGCATATTCTTTCCAGAAATAGAATTCGGCACTGTCGCGCTGGTTCGCAAACGAAGACCGGTAAACTTCGGCCATGAACTGACACGCCAGGGCCATATCAGGTTTGATTCCCGCTGACCAGACCTCTCGGAATGCAGACTGAAGAGAATCAAGGGACGGCAGGGCCAGGGTATTATTTTCTGCCCGCAGGGCGTTGTCGAACAGAACCGCAAGGGAACGCTCAAACGGCGTCAAACCGGAGAACGGATTTTCAATACCCTGAACCATCGCAACCAGATCCTTGAGGGAACTCGTTTCCTGCCGACGGCGCAGCACCGACCAGAGCGCCTGGAAACAGACGCGGGCCGAATCGGGCTGGTCGGTCTTGATGAACTGTTCCATGAGTAACCACTGGGCGGCGATCGGCCGCAGCGTATCTCCGGCCATTTTGGGTCCGGCTAAATAGTCGCGAATGAGTTTGATCACCGAAGCCGGTTCGAGTTCAAACTCAGGGTTAACACTGGTCTCCAATTCCAGCCGGCCGCGCAGTGCCGGTCGGTCTGGTTCGTTGGCCACAGCGCGGTCAAATGCGGCCAGCGCTACGGAATCGAACCTGAGTTCGCCGAAACGGCCAGCGGATTTGAACCATGCCCGCATGGCCTCGCCCGCCTCGCGGGTCGAATCGACACGGAACATTTTTAAGACCAGCGATAAAAAACGAAGATCGTTCGTATCGGATAAGGGGTCGGTCTTGGCGGCGTTTTCCGCCAGAAATAATTCAGTGTAAAAAAGACCGGATAAATCACCGTTCCTTTGATACAGAGTGAACGCTTTTTCCAGGGCGCGCCGGGCAGCCACGGTATCATCATTCTGTGTGAAAACATAACCGAGGAGGTATTGCCAGCCAGCTGCCAGCACCGGATCGGTTTGGATCAGTGAATCTGCCAGGCGTTGAATCCGGTCGGCTCCATAGAAATCCCGGATAAACCCAGAGGGATCACCGTGAATCTCGTCGCGGATCGTTTGCGCGCGGATCAGGGAATCAATCAGCCGGCGAAAAAGTGCAAGGCTCGCCGCGGTATCATTAAGCAGGGCCAGGCACAGGACGCGGTTAACCAGGTTGACGCGGTAACCGTCGGGATTGTCATAGAGTGAACAGACATCCGCGGCGCGTTCGAAGCACGGTAACGCTTCGCGGTAATAACCGCCGTTAAACAAAACCATGCCCAGGCCATTATCGTAATCGGCCAAAACCCGGTCTTTAAGTCCGGGCTGATCAACTGACGCCAGCCGCTGGTTCAGGCTATCCCGGACGGCCGCCAGCCGATGCTTCTTTACCAGGGTTTCAATATGAGCTTCAAAGATCGACCAATCGTCATCACTCAGTTCAGCGTCCAGGGCGGTGGAAACCCTGAATGATTCTTTTTTATTATCCGGGCTTCGGGCGGGCATAAAAGCCAAAAAAAACAGCCCGGATAATAAGTAAGGATAAAACCGGCGGCAGGGCATGAAATCAGATCTTAAAACCGCGCGCCAAACTGAACATAAGGCGCGATTTTTTTCTGTAGCACATATTGACCATCCTGCCAGACACTTGTCTGTTCATAGACCAAATTAAGAGAAAGGAGATTCGGCACCAGTTTGAGGCCGATCAGTCCAGCCAGGTAAGTGTTGCGGTCCATGGTGGTCAGTTCCGATAGTTCATCAAATCTCTGCTTGTAAAAGAATCCTTGAAGCCGCAATAAAGGAATTTTCTCGCTGGCGTTGAAGTGCGCCGAGAAAAGACCGCTGGTGGGAATGCCGCTTATCGCCTGATAATCCACGGTCAATCGAAACGCGCCGCCGAAATTCAAACCGGTCAGGCCATAGATCCCGACCGCGGCATTTTCGTACCCGGCGAAAAGAGAATCTTCAAAATGAACGGCGTATTGCCGGCGGTTTTGCTCATAAAATGCGTCAAACGGTGCAGGTGCGAAATCCGAACCCAGAAAAAGACCGGCGCCGAAGAGAGAAAAGGAAAAATCATCCGGGCCCAACCCGCCGATGTGCATTAAAACACCGGACATGTTGCCGGCGCCATGATCCTGGATTTTCCCGTATTCGCTCACCGCCAGAAAATTAAAACTCCCCC
>CBFGIH010000148.1:2692-4376 GCA_965648775.1 Caldifarciminota bacterium
CAATCCATCAAAGGCCAGGGCCGAAAAACCGCGGCCCGCGTCACCGGCATAAGTAATGCCCAGCTCCAGCCGTTGAAAAAAATCATCGGGCCGGGGCGCCCAACGGCCCAGAAAAGCATGCCCGGCCAGGACCGAACTGTCAGTCAGGCCCGGCAAATTACCGGCCATGCCCGTGATGCCCACGGTGTTGGCAGCATTTTGCAGGGTGGCAAGACCACCCAGGTACAGGTTATTTTCATCCGATTGGTTGAAAAAGTTGCGAATCACCAATCCATATCCGAGGGTGTAATCGCGGACCTGGCCAAAACCGGCATAAACCGGCAGATTAGGATGACCGATACGGACGGACTGGAGGATTTTGCGGAAATCAAATTCTTCGGTTCGGACTTCTCCTTCCTGGTTGAAATACAAACCCAGGGCCAGTTTGAAACCCAGCCAATCCCGGTCCATCTCCGGCAGAGAACTGAGCGCCAGCCAGGGATCAGAACCGATTTGGGCAAATCCCAGCCCCAGGTTAAGATCGAATGGCTTGCGCCGGGCCATGAGCGCGCGCTTTTCTTCCGGTCGTACCAGTTTTTCGACCATGATGTCGATGGTGCTTAAAATAAAGGGAATGTCGGCTTTTTCACCCCGCAAAGGCAGGGCACCGCTTAAATCAACATCGCGCAGACGGGGCTTGAGACGATAAGCCGTTGCGCGCTCAGCCGCCGCCTGTTCCTGACGTCCCTTTTTTTCCAGCACCAGGCTGTAATACAGATGTGCTTCGGCGTACAGCGAATCGCGGCTCAGCGCGTCGGTGAAGGCCGCTTCCGCGGCATCGTCATCACCCAGGGCCAAAAACACAATGCCCTGGCCGCATTTGATCGTGGGATCTTCCGGCGCCATGGCCAGCCCGCGGTCAAATTCCTGCATCGCCCGTGCATATTCCTGACGCCGATAGTAAAGGTGACCAAGACTGACAACGGCTGCCACCCGATCTGGATGCTGGCGGATTTCATAATTCAGGTACAGTTCGGCTTCATCCTGACGGTCAAGACGCGCGTAGCATTCTTCAATCAGGTAATAGGCATCCGCGTATCGGCCTTCCAAAGCGATGGCTTTCTTAAACTGAAGCAAAGCGGCATTGTATTCATTTTGTTCGAACTGCAGGCGGCCCAGGGCCAAGCGATAAAGCGCGGACGTTGGCTCCAAACTGACCGCTTTGGTTAGAATTGCGGAAGCAAACGCCAGGTGTCCGGAGTCGCGCTGGATTGTCGCCTGCCGGAAATACATTTCGGCGATGTTTGAACCCGATAAAAACGCCGCCACGACAAGCCCGGCGCCCACAAACCTCACCATGATACCTCCTTAAAGCGTGCGCACCACTTGAATCACGCTGACCACGCCGTCGTCAACATTGAAAATCAGGCCCAGATCCCGGTAAAGCCACTGTTCCTCGTTGGTCAGGGGCATGATATCATCCGGCAGACCGTAAGCCGCGCGCACCTGCGCCGTGGTGGAGCCGACCGCAATTCCCCGGCTCGTCTGGCCTTTGAATTCATTGTAGCCGAGAATGCCGCTGACCCGGCGATCGCGGAGGAAAACCTTTAGGTATTTATCGTCGTAGTCCACCGCTGTTAAGTTTTCCATGTTCCAGCGCCGGGACGGCGGTCCCTGACCTTCAATCAACTGCGCCTCGCTCATC
>CBFGIH010000149.1:0-4360 GCA_965648775.1 Caldifarciminota bacterium
CCTTGCCGCTGATTAAATCTTCGATGACATGGGCACCGCCGTACTCGGGATTGGTCTCGGAATTTTCGGTGGCGCCGATGTAGGCGTCAACCGCCGCCAGGCCGGCGCAGACCGGCACGTCGTTAAGCCAGACCTTGGTCATCTTGATGGGCGGCGTGGCGTGGCCAAAGTTGATGAAGGCGCCGGAGGAGCACATGGCGCCGAAAGTGGCCGTGGTTACGACGTCCACCCGGTGGGCGACGGCTTTGATGCCTTCGCTTTGCGCCATCTGTTTGACTTCTTCTGCCGTGAGGATCACCGCTTGGTGTTTTTTCAGCCGTTCATTGATTTCTTCAATACTTTTACTTTTTTTCATCGCGCTCCTTTCCCGTTTACCGGGCACTATACAAAAAAGTCAGTTAGTATATGGAAAGCGGAAAAAAAGTCAAGAGTTTATCTGGGAATTTTCTTCAAGGCTCGTTGAATTTCCTGCGCTGGCACCACCACGGGAAAGTTGCCCATGGCGGTCAACCCGCCGAAGGGCTCCGCGGACATGCCGGTTTCGCTTTTTATGGTTCGCAGCAGCATGATGCCGATCAGCTTGCCGGCAGTCGTGAAAACCGGGACCGCCAGGCCGCTCAGCATGGAGTTCAGGTCCGTCACATAATGCCGGCGCGGTTTTTTAAGCACGGCTTGGATGCGACCGGCGCTGACCATGACGCTGCGGCCGATGTTCTCGTTCATCCGCGATAAAACCAGGATTGGTTCCATGATTTCCGGCCGGGTGGTGTCCGTCAGGTTTATCCAGGTCAGGGCTGACGACGGCCGGCGGACCGGTCGAATCAAAACCAGATCCAGGTCCGGATCGCGCAAAATAACTTCACCTTCAATTTCGCTGCCATCCGCCAGGACCATTTTCAGATCCTTGACCTTACTGCCTGAGCCGTCGGCGTCCGCGTCGTTCCGGCTATAACCGGGATCAATGCTTGACAAAGACATGACCGCCACGCCTGCTTCATCGACGAACGTTGCGCTGGTTTCGGTTTTGTTTTCATACTCGTTGATTTCTGTTACCAGTTTAACCTGAATCACCGCCCGATGCCATTGCTCAGCCAGGTTCCGTCCTGCTACCGCGATTTCATCCGCCGGCAGCATCGCGCAAAAGAAGGTCAGGGTGAGAAATAAATAAATTCGACCGGTCTTCATGATATCTCCTTTCCTGAATTTCAGTATTTTGTTTCCTTTATTGCCAATCCGTTTCCATTTCCAGAAAAACCGTGTGGCTACCGCGCTGGACCTTGAAAACCGTATAGTCGGCTCTTGATTGCTGGATTTGTTCCATGTTTTTTTGAAAGTCAGCGACGTCCCTGATCAGACGGTCATTGACGCTGAGAATGATATCGCCGACCGCCAGGTGCGCCAGGCTGGCCCAACCGCCCATGGTCACGTCCTCCACAATCACGCCCGGCTGATCCGGTGCCAGGCCTTCCCGAACCCGATCCATGAAGGACAGCTCGCGGACCGCAAAGTCGAAATCATCATTGCGGTATTTTGGCAATTCCGCGGCGGGAGTCGGGGATGGAGCCAATTCGGCCTTCAGGGTAATTTCCTGGTGGCCACGCAGGATCGTCAAGGTTACCTGATCACCCACCGAATACTGTTGCAGCATGACATTCAACGCCTCTTCGTCCGCGGGCCGGGACGCGTCAATCGGTTCGCCGTTGACGGCGGTGATGATGTCGCCGGTCTGGAGCCCGGCTTTTTCCGCCGAGGTGTTTTTATAAACCTGGACCACGCGTACACCCTGCCGTGATTGCAGATCAAGGGCGCGGGCGAGGTCGTTTAAAAGAACCTGCGTCGCGACCGGCAGCCACGCCTTGGTGACCTGCCGACCCTGGCCGCCAGCTTTTTTTCGTCCCAGCATGACCGCGGCGACATAGTGCTCGTTCCGGCGCTGGAAAGAAACTGCGGTTAAAATGGTAGTGTCCGATTTCTGGATGATATTGTCGGTCAGGTCTTTGAGATCGGTCAGGTCCGATACCGCCTGGCCATTGATAGCGTGGATGATGTCTCCCGGCATCAGTTCGGGCCGGGCGTCTCCGGCGGGACCGCCGGGACGGATGGATTTAACCAGGACACCCTGGTTATCATTTAATTTTAGTTCGCGCGCCATGCGCCGGGAGAGATTGCTGGCGGTGATGCCCCAGGATTTTATTTCCTCTGAGCGGGGCTGGAAATATTCGCGTTCGGCGGGTGTGATTTTCAATTTGATTTCCCGGCCCTGGCGCCGGATGACCGCTTCGATTTCCCGGCCAATGGCCAGATTCATGACAAATTGGTTGAAGCCGGGCAGTTCCTCAGCGAAACGGACCAAAACCGGCGTGTCCGCCAGCCGAACCAGAATGTCGCCCGGTTTAATCCCGGCCTGGTCCGCAGGAGAGTCCTGGTAAACGCTGCTGATCATGACGCCCGTGTTTTTCTTTTCATGTTTGAATCGCGGCTGGACTTCAAATCCCAGCCAGCTGCGGCGGACCTTGCCCTGTTTAATTATTGCCTCGGCTACCGACCGGGCCAGGTTGGCCGGAATGGCGCCGCTGATGCCGAGCGAGATTTCGTTGATGCCGACGATCTCCGCGTCCAGATTTACCAGCGGTCCGCCCGAATTACCGCCGTAAATGGCGGCGTCATGGCCAATCCAGCGGACGATTGATCCGACATCCTCGCCTTCCAGCGTGAATTTGTTATAGGGCCAGAATAAATCCGGGATGATCAATTCCGTGTTGCTGACGATTCCCAGGGTCACGGATTGAGAAAGCGCCATGGGACTGCCCAGCGCCAGGACCCGGTCTCCGACTCGCAGCCGGTCAGAGTCGCCAAAACGGGCGAAATTAAAGACGCGCGGTTCGGCCGGTTTTAACTGCAGGACTGAGATATCGGACAATGGGTCGGTGCCGATCAGCTCGGCACGGAGTTCCTGTTTATCCGATAGGGTGCAGAAAATCCGGATGGCCCGGCCCGCCACATGGTGGTTGGTGACCACGTGTCCCTGCTCGGTGATGATCACCCCCGAGCCGACGGCTTCGGTTTTAATCTCGCGGCCCATTTCGTCTTCGATGCTGACAACGTGAATGCGAACCAGCGCCGGTTTGACGCGGGCGATTGTTGCCCAGATACGTTCTTGAATTTCTTCGGAATCCGCCAGTAATGACTGGCTGAACCCGGCGGCGGTAAAACTCAGGAAAATAAAACCAGCGGTTAAGCGTTGTGCGATTTTATGATTCCGTCCGCGAAAATGTTTGAACAATTTATTCCGTGAACGGCCAGATTAGTTTGCCGTCCGGATCGATATAGCCGGTTTTACCCTGCACGATGACCCGCGCCAGGCCGTTCTGAAAACGGTATACCGCCTGGAACTGGGGAGGAATGACCAGCGCGCCGGTCGTATCAATGTATCCCCATTGTTGCTTAATCCAAACCGCTGCCCGGTTCTGGACAAAAATATCCGCGCTTTCAAAAACCGGATCGATGACAAAGCGGCCGCAGGTGTCAATGTATCCCCAGCGATCAGCCAGCTGTACCGGTGCCCGGCCCTGGCTGAAATCGCCGGCGTTGTTGAAGCGGGCATCGATCACCAATTCACCCCGGCGGTTGATGTAACCCTGCTGACCGTTGATCCAGACTGCGGCCCGGCCCTGGGCAAAAGAACCCGCGCCCTGATAAACCGGCGGGATGACCAGTTTGCCAACACTGTCCACATAACCCCAGCGTCCTTCGGTCCGACCGCCGATCTGGACCGCTGCCAGTCCTTCAGAAAAATTGAAAGCATAATCAAAGCGGGCCGGAATGGCCAGGTCTCCCTGGAAATTTATGAATCCCCACTTTCCGTCGATCTCGACGCGCGCTCGGCCTTCCTGAAAATTATCCGCCTGGCGGAAAGAACCTTGGCCGGCAAGGTGCCCGGTGGGAGTGATAAAATACCAGCGGCCGCCGCTAAACACCGCGGCCCGGCCTTGATGGAAATCAGTTACATCGTCAAACTGCAGATCAATGGCGATCGTCCCGGTGGTATCCAGGTAACCCCATTTGCCGATATTGATGCCCCCGAGATTGACCGCGGCTAGACCTTCACAGCTCGGCCACGCTTCATCAAAAATGGGCTCGACCACCAGCCGGCCCTGTCGATTCATGAATCCATATTTGCCGTCAAGAATCACTGGATACAGGTACGCTTCCGCACCGAAAGCCGCGGAGAAAACGCCTATAAAACTTACCAATAAAATCGTGTTTTTTTGCATGGCTCAATAATATTGATTTTGCAATACCCTGTCAATGATGCCGCTCAAAGCATCCGTTCAAAACGGTCCGAACGCGCCCGGCAGAT
>CBFGIH010000150.1:0-2073 GCA_965648775.1 Caldifarciminota bacterium
TCATAGGAAGGGATTTTACCAACCGGCCGGAAATATCATAGATATTCAGGCTGGTGGCTTTGATATCCTCGCCGATGCTAATCTGAGCAAAGTTCCGGCAGGGATTGGGAAAAACCTTGAGCGCAGAATGAATATTGCCGGATCCATTTTCATCAACGCCGATGACGAATATTGGCATCTGAACATCGTCGATATACCACCCTTCGGCATTGACGCTGCCGTCACTGAAAAAGTGGAATCTCATCCGGACGGTTTGCCCGGCATAGGTGGCCATGGGAATGTTTTCCTGGGTCCAGGTCAAGTGTCCGGCGTTGTAGGTGGTCAATCCCTGCCAATGACCGCAATTGTTGTCAATTTCCACGAACCCGTAATCATAGCCCAGTTCCATGGTGTCGTAATACCAGAATCGGAAATTGCTGTCCGGGGTCACGACAAAATAAGGGGTCACCAAAGAGGCATCGTTGTTGGCGGTGTACTGGTGAGTACCCTCAACCCCGCAGTACCAGGAATGCGTGGCGGAGTGGCTGCGGTAGGTGGAAATGTGCCAGTTATCGTTGGTGCCCGAGTGGGTCCAGGAACCCTGGCCCGATTCAATATTATCCGCAAAACCGGTTTGATTGGTGATGATAAAAGGAACCCGGCAGGTGTCGCCCGCGGAAAAAGTCAAAAGGAAGCTGACCTGGCGGGGGCTTGGACAGGAGGCGCTGATATTGAAATTGGTGATCAGGACCGTGTCCAGATCGCCAGGGCCGATGTTGATGGTCTGCGGGGTAGAACCCGTGATCGTGATGTAGGGATCCGTGGTGCTGATGGTGGCGGGACCAGTATAAAATCCTGTGCCCCAGTTTTTGCCTTTCAGATACATCCTGATGCCTTCGCCGGGCTGGGCAATTCGGTTAATGTTGCCGCTGGTCTCGGTAAAGGTCAGGCCCATGTAAGCCATGTCAGATTTGGGCACAATCGCGATTTCCTCGACCTGGTAAACTTCCTTGGTCGAGGACTGGACAAAGACTACGATCATGATGTTTTTTTCATTCCAGGAGGCATCAATCGTAAAAGCGCGTGATTTAACAATGTTGCCGCTGGCCGGGATTGTAACCGCCTCGCCATTGCCATCCGGCAGCATGTCCCGGCAGACGTGTTCGACCGTAGAAAGCCCCGGTCCCCAGGAGTAAGGAATGGCGTTTTCCGTTACGGCAAATTGAATGGTGCCGCTGACCGTGCTGGCAGTGGTGTTCGTAACCGTGGCGTTCACCGTACCGGTGTTGGCAATTGTATCGTAAGTGCAGGTCAGGGCAATCGTGAGCGGGCTGGACATCGCGCCCCGGGTTGTCAACCAGTTGCGATATGTCGGGTACATGGTTCCCGGGTTGGCGATGCCCCCAGCGATTTGCTGGTAGGAACCGTCAACCTGGACATAGGGCGTGCCGCCGATTCCATAATAGGTCCAGCGGGTGCCGCCATCTGAACAGTAAAAAGGATAGCCGCTGGCATGATAAGCTATAACCGTGCAATCGTCGTATGCCAGATAATAAAGGTCATCCAGACCTTTAGCTGCGCCGTAGCAGTATGGTCAGCCGGAAACCCGGGTGAATTCTTCGAACAAAACCTTGCGCGGTGCTGCAAAAGAAAGAGATATCAGCGCAAGGCCCAGCATGACAGCAAACTTTTTCATGTGGCCTCCTTGGCTGACATATTATATAGAGAAAGTGTAACAAAATCCTAACAAAAAAGTAACGAACAAACGCTCTATCTTGACAAACCGGTATTTTCTACTAAAATTGAACTGTCGGATATATATGCTTGAAATCACCGAGTACCTGACAGAAAAGAAGGCTCTGGTTGATCGTGCGCTTCGGGATTATTTCCCGGTCGAAAATCAGCTTTTCCAAGTCATGTATTATTCGCTTGAGACCGGCAAGCGCATCCGGCCCATACTGGCCCTGGCCAGTTACGAGGCTTGCGGTGGAACTCGAATTGAAGAAATAATGCCGATTGCCTGCGGGCTGGAGTTAATTCATACTTATTCTTTGATTCATGATGACCTGCCGTCCATGGACAATGACGATTTCC
>CBFGIH010000150.1:2083-4328 GCA_965648775.1 Caldifarciminota bacterium
GCCCACAAGCGGTTTGGCGAAGCAAGGGCTATTCTCTCCGGCGACGGTCTTTTCGCTTACGCGTTTGAATTGATGAGCCGCGGCCCCGGCGCGGTCACGGACCGGCTGCGGGTAATTCAAACCGTCAGCCGGGCGGTCGGTCCCTCGGGAATTGTTCTGGGTCAGATCCTGGATATTGAAGACCACCCCAGCATTGATCATAGAACCCTTCGCCGGATTCATTTGAATAAAACCGCAAAGTTCATTAGCGCGCCGATTTTGTGCGGTGCCATCATGGCGGAAGCTGGCGACGCGACCCTGGCCGTGCTCGAGCGCGCAGGCCTATATTTAGGGATTCTTTTCCAGTACACCGACGACATCCTGGATGTGGTCGGCGATAAAGACAAGTTGGGTAAAACCCCGGGCAAGGATGAGAGCGCCGGTAAACTGACGGCTGTGCGTGTTTACGGCCTGGAAGGCGCCCGATTTCGCAGCCGGTGCTATGCGGAACGGGCGAACCGCCTTTTCGCCGGTCTGGGGTCCGGTTTCAATATTTTTCAGCAAATCACCGATTTCATATTAACACGTTCTTTTTAATTAACCAATGGCCCTGCTCGCTTCGTTAACCAGCCCAAACGATTTGAAATCATTGACCATTGAGGAATTGACGGTTCTGGCCCGGGAAATCCGCGATAAAATTATCGAAACCTGCTCCAGAACCGGCGGTCATGTCGCGCCCTCGTTAGGCGTGGTGGAATTAACCATTGCACTTTACCGTGTTTTTGACGCCGATCATGATAAAATTATCTGGGATGTTGGCCACCAGACATATGCCCAGAAGCTGATCACGGGCCGGTTCAAGAATTTCTCGACTTTGCGCACCTATCAGGGCATCAGCGGTTTTCCCAAGCGGCACGAGTCCAAATACGATGTTTTTGACACCGGCCATTCTTCCACTTCGCTTTCCGCGGCCACGGGTTTTGCGCTGGCCCGGGATTTAAAGGGAGAACATCATCAAATTATCAGCGTGATCGGCGATGGTTCGCTGGGCGCTGGCATGGCTTTTGAGGCCCTGAACCATCTGGGGCATTTAAACCGGGATGTTATCGTGGTGCTGAATGATAACGAACGTTCGATCGGCGAATCAGTCGGCGCTTTATCCCGTTACCTGACGGGCATCATCACAACCCGGTCGTACAACCGTTTTCGCGATGATCTCTGGGTGTTTTTCGGCCGTTTCCCGCCATACCTGCGCGATCGTCTTCGAAATTTCGCAAAACGGATTCAGGAAGGCCTCAAGGGATTATACACGCCGCCAGCCGTCATTTTCGAAGAACTCGGCTTCCGGTACATCGGGCCCCTGAACGGTCACCGCCTGAAGGAAATGATTGACACCTTTTCCCGGATCAAGGAAATGAAAGGGCCACGTTTTGTTCATGTTGTCACGACCAAGGGAAAGGGGTATTTGCCCGCCGAAACCGCACCAGAACGCTTTCACGGCATCGGCCCGTTTGATCCGGCAACCGGCGCGGAAAAGACAAAGAGCTGTTCCTACACGGAAGTCTTTGGCGAAACAATCCTTAAACTGGCGCAGCAAAATCCCAGGATCATTGCCATTACTGCCGGCATGTGTCTGGGAACCGGTCTTTTGAAGTTCCGGGAAGAATTGCCGGAACGTTTTTTTGATGTCGGCATCACCGAGCAGCACGCGGTGACCATGGCAGCTGCCCTGGCTCTGGATGGTTTTATCCCGGTCTGCGCCATATACTCCACATTTCTCCAGCGTGCATATGATCAGTTGATTCATGACGTTGCCTTGCAGAAACTGCCGGTGATTTTCTGCGTGGACCGCGCCGGACTGGTCGGTGAAGATGGCCCGACCCACCACGGGCCCTTTGATCTGTCCTATGCCTCATTGATTCCCAATCTGGTCGTTGCCGCGCCCGGAGATGGAGAAGAACTGGTCGCGTTATTAAAGACCGCCGTCAGCTACCGGGAAGGTCCCTTTTTGATCCGATACCCCCGCGGTGCCTGTCAACCGGTCGGAGAAAAGGATATTCCACCCGTGACCATCGGTTCCTGGGAGATCCGAAGCCGCGGCCGGGATTTGGCCATAATCGCCGTGGGTTCCATGGTCAGCGAAGCCGAGCGGGCCAGAGCCCTGCTGGCACGCCAGGGAGTGGAGCCAACCATTGTCAACGGCCGTTTTATTAAACCGTTTGACGAAAACATCCTTAGCCAGATCGCTACTTCCCATGATCGGATC
>CBFGIH010000151.1:0-4281 GCA_965648775.1 Caldifarciminota bacterium
GCGCAGCAGTGATGGAAGAAGGCCCGGGGATCGGAATCACGGGTATTGACCGCTGGGCCGCTTCCCGGACCAGCAGATAACCCGGGTCAGAGATCAGGGGCGTACCGGCATTAGAAACCAGACCGATTTTTTTCCCTTTTTCCAGTAAATCCAACAGTCGGCTAAGAGCCGTTCGTTCGTTATCCTTGTGGTAGGCGATGAGGGGCAGGCGGAGATTTAATTTGTTGAGCAGGCGGATAGTGCGGCGCGTGTCTTCGCAGGCAAGATAATCAAGTTCTTTCAAAGTTTTAATTGCGCGCAGGGTGATATCGTCCAGATTGCCGATCGGCGTGGCGATGATGAAAAGAGGCATTAAATTTTCAGCTTGGTGTGGTCAAAGAAATTTAACGATTTTAAGGCAAAACGGTAGTCATTCAACACTTTTTTGGCGATGACTTCATTTTCCTTGCCGAGGAAGGTTGAAAATGATTCATAAACGAGATCAAACCAGCGCGCCATGCCCTGGGACAGCGCTTTGGGTTCAATGATCACCTTGCCGTTGACGGTCAGGTCGGGCGCGATCTTTAATTCATCAATAAAGGGATAATCTTTCTGCGCGGTGGCCTTGGCGATCATGATGGTTTTTAATACCATGGCGTTGCCGATCGGATGAGCGTAGTTGCGAAAAAGAGAGGTGAAGATCTTGCAAAACATGTCGACCTGCGCGGGTGTTGCCTGGACCGGCGTCAGCGCTTCGAATCGGTCAAAAATTGAAATAACAGTTGAAGGTTTTTGCAGAAGGTTGATGATCTCTGCATCTTCCTGCGTTTTTTCTGCGCGGCCGGCAATATAGCAGCCAGTGATCTCACCTTGATCAAAATGGATAAAAGATTCTTCCAGGCCGCAGCGAATCCAGATGAAACCTTCGAATTTCGTGGACTTAAGTTTATCGATAAAGATCTTGGGCTGAAGGCGGGAAAGATCGACATCGGCTTTGATCGGCTTGATGGTGATGGAGGAGATGATCAGGTTCAAAAGGATGTCGTCCGTGGCATACTCCGAGAGGATACCGGAAGTGGCCTTTTTGGCTTTTTCAATCACCTCGCCAATCGCCACGATCCGCCGGTCCTTTAAACTGATACGGGCAGCGTTAAATGGCTCCCCCTGCTTGAGAAAAATCAATTCCTCGTTATCCGGATAAATGATAGAGATATAACCTGAAATACGATGAGCTCTTTCCCGCTTGGAAGCGCTTAAAACATTATCCAGGTTAATAAATTCCAGGCGCGTGTTTTCAAGAATCGTGCGGCCCTTGGGAAATTTCATAATACTATACTAACATAAAAAAGTCCTGAAGTCAAGAGTTATTTTCCCACTTGACATGAAAACTATTATTTATATAATATAATAATTTATTATGCTCAAACTTAATTTAGCAGATGAGCAAATATTAGATTTAAGTCTAAAAACTGTAAAATTTGGAGGGCGGCCC
Source organism: Caldifarciminota bacterium (assembly GCA_965648775.1). GTDB lineage: Bacteria > Hydrothermota > Tepidihabitantia > SM23-42 > JAOAFX01 > CBFGIH01. The sequence continues at coordinate 1,472 of CBFGIH010000151.1, forward strand.
AATAAGACACCTCCTATACTAAATAACCCCCCTTTTGGGCCCCCTCCCCATTTTTTTTCGTTTGGGCCATTGGCATAATGTTGATGGCTTTATTATTTTGATTTAACCGGTCAAGGAGGCGACATGCGGTCAAAAAGTGCGGCAGTGCGGTTTTTGGTTTTTTCGTTTTTGTTATGTAATTTACTGCAGGCGTCATGGATACCATTTCGTTCGGTCGGTATCGAACAGAAAGCGACCATCACTACGACCAATGCTAATGCCCGAGGCTTGTCCCTGGATCTCAATATTTATGGAGCAGAAGTTAGCAATTATGATGCGTCCCAATTAACCGATAACGGTAAGGAAACCTTTGCTCTCCTTAAAATCGATGAATTTGCTTTCCTGGCCGACCTCGGCAAGCCCAAACTGCCGATGGTGACCGCGGTGCTGGATGTTCCTTACCAGGCCCGGATTGAAGTTCAGGTAGAGGAAACCGAGTTTACCGATTACCGTCTGGATGAACTTGGCATCACGCAGCGCATCGCGCCGGCCCTCGCGTCCGTGCTCAAGCAGCCAGGTCAAAAAGCCACTTTTATGATTGATGAAAAGACATACGCCACCGATGCTTTTTATCCAAACCGCTTGACCGGTATTTACGAAGACGGCGGCCTGGCCCGGGGACACCGCCTGGCCACGGTGCAGTTTTATCCAATCCAATACAACCCCGCAACCCGGCAGATTCGTGTCTATACCCGAATCAAAGTTCGGATCTTGTTTGTAGGCGGGGACGTGACGCAAACCATTAAAGAGATCAGCCGCAATTATTCCTCGGTCTGGGAAGAATATATCAACCGGATGGTTGTTAATTACCCGGACTATCTAAGAGGCGTGCCGGCTTTGCCGATTTACTACGATATCTTTTACAATGGCCAGGCCCAGACTCTGGCAAACAAGCTGGCGCAGTGGAAAGCGAAAAAAGGATACAAGGTGCGAATGTGGAATGCGGCGGGCTGGACCGCGGCTCAGATCAGCGATACCATCCGGCTGCAAAGTCCTCAGGCGACCTTTTTGACCATTATCGGCGATCCCAATTCATCGACGATCAGTTTACCACCTTCCGGCACGGGTTCATCCTCTGGTGATCAAACCGATTTATATTACGCCGAAACCAATGAATCCGGTTATTATCCCGACATGTTCAACGGTCGGATCAGTGTTCTCGATACGATTCAGGGTAATATTTCGATCAATAAAGCCCTGCGTTACGAGCACGCAAATTTCGGTTCTGCCGGCACTGCCTGGTTGAAGCGCGCCTGCCTGATCGCCGGGTATGACGGCTCTTACCAGCCCGTCGGCATGGCGACTAACTGGTATTGCCGAAATCTGATGGTGCCTTTCGGTTACACGGTCGACACGCTCGTGATCGCGTCCAGCGAACAGGAAACCCGAATCGTGCAGAAAATAAACGCCGGCACAGCGTGGTGCGTTTACACGGCCCATGGCAGCCAGACCTACTGGGCAATCAGTTCCAGTGGTGATTTCACGATCCCGGAACTAAACACCACCACCAACAACGATATGTATCCCATGGTCGCGGGTCATTGTTGTCTGGCCGGCGATTATCAGTATTCCAGTGACTGCTTTGGTGAAACCTGGGACCGGATTGCCGGCAAGGGCGGTCTGACATATTATGGCAGCGTTCCTTCTACCTACTGGGATGAGGACGACTGGCTCCAGCGGCGATATTTTGATGCGGTCTACACGGACAGCATCTCCGGCCGGCTGTATGAAAGAGGAAGATACACGCAGTGGGGTTTATTCTGGATTGATAATCACACCTCATCGTCGCTCAAGCGCTATTATTTTGAAGCATATCACATCTTCAATGATCCGTCCCTGGATACCTGGACCGATATTCCTCATACCCTGACCGTCACGCATCTGCCGACGGTGGTTCCGGGTCCGAGCACTTTCACCGTGACGGTGCGGGAGGGCTCCACGCCTCAGCAAAACGCCCTGGTGTGCTGCTGGATCAAGACCCAAAGTCCGCAGATGCATGTCTCGGTATACACGGACGCGTCCGGTAACGCGAACCTGAATGTCAATCCCGCTCATGTCGGCGACACGATGTATGTCACCGTGACCAAACACAATTTCATCCCTTATGAAGGTTATGCGATGGTGACTACCGCTTCCGGACCCTATGTGGTGGTTGGCACGACAACCTTCAACGACTACGGCAACGGCCAGGTCAATCCCGGGGACAGCGTTTTATACAGCGTGTATGGTAAAAACCTGGGCAACGCCACGGCCCAGGGAGTCTGGGGACGGCTTTCGGAAACTGATCCGTATGTCACGATCACGCGTGATTCGGCCTGGTACGGCAACATTCCGCAGAACGACTCGGCGCTTTCCAATCCGCCCTACAAATTCCGCGTGGCCAACAACACGCCCAACGGATATTCATTGCCTTTCACCCTGCGTTTTCACGACAACCGGGATTCGGTCTGGACTTCGTATCCGGCGGTGACCGTTTATGCGCCGGTTTTGGTGTATCAATCGGTGGCGGTGGTGGGTGGTAACGGCAACGGGCTATTGGATCCTGGGGAGACGGCGAATTTGGTAGTGACGTTAAAGAACGAGGGTGGGGCGGAGGCGGTGAGTGTGACGTCGACGTTGATGGAGAATTCGCCCTATTTAACGATCAGCGATGCTTCGGGCAATTACGGGACGATTGCGGTGGGTGGTACGGCCAGCAACAGTGGTGATCCGTACACGGTGACGGCGGCTTCGGGGACGCCGATTGGGACGGTGGTGCCGTTGCAGGTTCA